>JAFDXD010000164.1 GCA_018268135.1 Bacteroidota bacterium | reverse complement strand
TCAAAAAGGCCTCATTGGGCTCTTAATTTAGAAACACCAAATAACATACATTTACAAAAAAACCGACCACCAGAGGCAATCGGTTAATTATCTTAAACTGTCAACCTATTTCAGGACTATTCATAATGTATTGAATTATTCTTATTCTAAAGTAACCTTTCCGCTAGCCATTAATTTTCCATTGGCATCTCTCAATTCAATAAAGTAAAGCCCATGTTGTGCATTCGACATATTTACATACATCTTTTCATACCTGGCGCTTACCGGGTATTTTTTCATAAATGCCTTAGAGCCTTTAGAATCATAAATTATAAGTGTACGCTCTGTTGGGTTTCCGGGGTTGTAATACCTTACCTGAAAAATGCCAGAAGAAGGGTTAGGGTACACAAACAACTTGGTAGAAGCCGAGTCTTTTACAATTACTGTATTAGATTTAGAAAAACATCCGGTAGCTGCATTAGTGGCTATTACCTGGTAACTGCCCAGTAAATCTACATTTAAAGGTACTGTAGCTCCGCTTAGGTTAGTAGTAATACCATCTCTTATATATTGATAGGTATAATTTGCAGCAGGGCTTACCGTAGCTTGTAATACTGTAGGAGTAGAAGGTGTAATACTACTATAAGACGAAAGAGTCAATACCGTAGTAGGATTTGCATTGGCTGTTAATTTAGCAGCCGTAGAAGTTAATACTCCGCATGGTGTACCAGTTACTACTACTTTAAAACGATAATTGTTTAATGTAGTAGATAGGTTGCTGATGGTTAAGGTAGGAGTAGTAGCTCCACTAAACGAAGCTCCATTTGATACAGGTATATACGATACTCCGTCAGCGCTGTATAACCATTGATATGTAAGGGCCGAACCGGATGCATCAACCGTAAAGCTTGCAGTATTACCGGCACAGGTGTTTACATCTACAGGGTTAGCATTTATCACCACTGGGTTTAATACTGTTAAAGTAGCTGCATTTGATAATACTCCTGCAGGGGTACAAGTACCACTAACTAATACACGGTATTTATATCCATTCATTGTCAAAGTGATTCCGGTTAAACTAAGAGTGCTTGTGTTAGTACCAGAGTATAAAGTAGAATTAGAAAGATTTGTATAATTCTGCCCGTCTGTACTTACCTGCCACTGATAGCTTGCAGCAGTGCCCGTAGCTGCTACACTAAAGGATGAGTTGTTAGGGCCAGCTACTGAATAACAAACGCTAGCATCAGTAGTATTTGTATTGATATTTATTGCTGTATTTACAGTAAGCAATACCGGGGTAGATGTAACTGCCGGAGTACAAGTGCCGCTTATAACTACCCTGTAATAAGTGCCATTCAATGCGGCTGTAGCAGCAGGTATGGTTAAAGTAGCCGAAGATGCAGCACCTGGTACTGCAGTATAAGTACCACCGAATGAGGTTGAAGACTGCCACGCATACGTTAAAGCAGTGCCATTTGCTGTTACATTAAACACGGCATCAGAGCCACTGCAAATAGTTACTGCCTGGGGAGCGGCTGAAATAGCCGGAGCAGTATTTACTGTGAGCTGTACTGCATTAGATGTAACCGTATTGCAACTACCGGTTACGATTACACGATAATTATTGCCATTCATAGAAGCGGTAGTAGCTCCTGTATTATATGTATCGGTATTAGCTCCGGTGCCTGAGCTTACATTTACAAATGTTGCAGGTGAGGCAGCAGTGCTTACCTGCCATTGGTAAGTAGCGCCAGTACCAACTGCTGCTACAGAAAATATGGCCGAGCCGGGTGCACACACGGTTTGTGCTGTTGGCTGCGTGTTAATAGCAGTGGTAACCCTGGTGGTTAATGTAGCATCATTAGATGTAATTGAAGCTGGGCAGGCAGTAGTAGATACTATTACTCTGTAATATCTGTTGGTAGAAACAGAAAGGGGCTCCGTAGTATATGTATTTGTATTGCCACCCGTGCCAACTGCTACGTTTGTATAAGTGCCGGTTAGGGTAGCAGATGATTGCCATTGATAAGTAACTCCGGTACCCGTAGCAGATACTGTAAAGGTTGCGGTGTTGCCGGTGCAGGCAGACTGGTCTGATGGCTGGGTAGAAATGGAAGCGGCTGTATTTACTGTTAGTGTAGCATTTGATGAAGTGATGGTTGCACACTGAGTATATACAATTGCATGATAAACAGTACCATTTAGCCCTGTACTGGCACCGGTAGTATATGATGCTGAAGTAGCGCCACTAATATTTGTAAAAGTACCCGTAGCAGATGGTGCCGATTGCCATTGGTAACTAACCCCGGGTGTAAACGATGCAACGGTAAAGGTTGCAGTAGCAGGGTCGCAAACAGAAGCAGATACAGGTTGAGTTGTAATAACCGGAGCTGTACCGGCAGAAATTATATAGGTAATTATTGTTGAGTGAACTGAAGCACCTGCAGTACCGGTTATAGTTACATTATATGTACCTGCGGATAAACTGCCTGCATTGTTTAATGTAACAACTGTACTACTTCCGGGGGTAATGGTAGATGGTGAAAATGAAATAGAAGCCCCGGAAGGAATTCCTAAAGTAGCAGTAAGTACAATTGGGGTAGTAAAGGTACCTGTTACTGATGTAGGAATTGTAACGGAGGGGTTAGAAGCTGCAGGGCAGGCAACTGTTGCAGGAGTGGTGGTGCCAAACACAAAATCATTTGGTGGTACCACTACTGTAATATCTGAATTATTGATATCAAAATAAATATTACCAATTGCTTCTACTTTGATGCGCCCTTTTGTTGTTAGGCCACTGGGGATAACAATATTTTCTGAGCCATCATTAGGGGTAGAGGCAGCAAGTACTGTAGGGAAAGTAAGTCCACCGTCTGATGACCAGGATATTTTCACATTTGCTGTATTGGTAGGAGCGCCATTGGTGCCATTTACTGACCAGGTAACAGCTTGTGTAGAACCTGCAGGATAAGAAGCAGCACTATTTTGAGAAGTAATTAAGAAGGGCCCCACTGCAGATGATACAGTTACCGTCATGTCAGTAAAAGCGGTTTGACCTACTGATACCGGGGCTACACTGCTGTAGGGAGCGTTATCCCTTACCGTTAGTCTAAAGTTTAATGTTCTGTCCACAGAGCTAAGGGCTTCAATTTTTGCAATTGCATCACCTCCGGGCAACGGATTGGTTACAGAATTTCCTGCAAGGATTGTTGCTAATATTGGGAAAGTTCTGGTAGGTGAAATTGTTGGTTTAAAAGATAGCCAGTTAGGGCCGCTTGCTTTTGTAGGGCTTGCTACACTATTACTTCCGGTTAATGATGTAGAAGGATCGTTTTGCTCCCAGCAATAAGTAAGCACATCGCCTGCATTAGCATCTGTAGCTGAGCCTGTAAGTGCAAAAGGGGTAGTAATGGGAATAGTATAATTATTTACAGGCGCTACCACCGGGGTAGCATTATTAGCCGAAATATTGGTGGTAACAGGGCAACTTTTTGTAGCCAGGTTATTTTGTATTTGCTGTATTGAAATCTCGTGATAGATATCAATAGAATGAGGCGCTACATCATAACCGGTAATGCCGGCATATCCCATAATTGTAATGCCTGATCCTACTTCTCTTTGAGCCGAAGAGGATAAACTACCTCCTTCAGATTGAAAGGTGAAGGTATGGTTGGCGCCTAATTGATGGCCTACTTCATGTACTACATAGTCAATATCAAAATTATCGCCCTTAGGTACTCCATCTGCTGGTGAAGTAAAGCCACTACCCTTGCCCGAGCCACAAACGCAGCCAATGCAGCCTGCATTGCCCCCGCCGCCCGAAGCGCCAAATAAATGGCCTATATCATAATTGGCATCTCCAATTACAGAAGTAAGAGTAGATTGTAATTGTCCATTCCATGCTCCGCCGGCACCTGTACTTGCAGGAGAATAAGGGTCAGTAGCAGGATCGTAATAAATGATGGCTGCTTCATTTGGAATTAAATTGAGATGAAGCGCCAAATCTTTTTCATACACTCCATTGCAACGGGTAAGCGTTGCATTGATGGCTGCAAGTACCAGGGCTAAATCTGCTGGGCTGGTAGCGCCAAAATAATTGGAATACTCTGCTGTTACCGATTGGGCCAGGCGCATGGTTTTTAATTCTCCGGCAGAGCTGGTAATGGAATTAGTGGCTGCTAACTGACTGCTGATACCTGTTTGCAATTGTGTGTCAACGGTTGAGCAGCTCCAGGGTAGCTGGCCCTTTACCCTTTGTGATTTATAGCAGGCATATACACTATGATCTTTTGAATAAGCCTCAATAAATTCATCTTCTTTTTCGGTTCTGAATACCATTGTTTGTATTCCCTGCGGCGAAAGGCTTAGTTTTAAAGTGGCATATTTATCTGTAATTCCTTTTCCGGAAAAAGCCCTGATTTCAGGGAATTTGGCTTGTAATGCCGGGTCAAAATTTGAAGCTTCAAATACTTCAAAATCTTCGAGTTGACCATCTGCATTGGGTAAAGAGATAATGGTTGAATGTTTTGAAGTATGGCCATTCGTTAAGCCATAAAGGGTTTGGCTTAATGCAGTTCCATTAAGGGTAAAGAGTTTATACTCTTTTGGAAATGACTGCCTTGAAACTGATTTATCAGTTACAATATTATTTTTGTTAGAAAAATTGGCAGACCAGTAACGGTCAGACTGCGAAAAACCTAATGTAGTTGCCAGTGTTAGCAATACGGTAAGGAGTAAGGATCCTCTCATAAATAAAGTTTTGGTAAAAAATTAGGCTTTAAAAGTAAGGGATTTGATATAAAAGGCATAGTTTATTTTATTTAAATACTTTATTTTTATTAAGGAGCTGATAAAAATTTACTTCAATCTCTTTTCAAATACATACTTTTAATTATTCCTGTTTTTTATTTTCATTTTTCTAATAAAACGGGGCTTGTTTTTTTGCCATTACAGTAATCATCTCTTACCTTTGCCGCCTGAAAAAGATGCCCATAGCTAATACGGTACAAGTGTGCGACGCAACGGTGCTGCACAAGGATCTGAAGCCGGGTTAAAAAAATAAAAACCAACAATTTTTATGGTAGAAATTAAACCAGATGAAATTTCGGCGATACTTCGCCAGCAGTTGAGCAACTTTAATGCTTCTGCTAACTTAGAAGAAGTAGGTACAGTACTACAAGTGGGTGATGGTATTGCCCGTGTTTATGGCCTGAATAATGTTCGCTCAGGTGAACTGGTAGAGTTTGAAAATGGGGTTAGGGCCATTGCATTGAACCTTGAAGAAGATAATGTGGGTGTGGTATTGATGGGTGATAGTACAGAGATAAAAGAAGGTGATAAAGTAAAACGTACCGGACAGATTGCCTCTATTAAAGTGGGCGAAGGTATGAGCGGGCGTGTGATAAATACCCTTGGTGAACCCATAGATGGCAAAGGGCCGATAGTGGGTGAATTATATGAAATGCCATTGGAGCGTAAAGCGCCTGGTGTAATATTTCGTGAGCCGGTAAAAGAGCCATTGCAAACAGGGATAAAAGCAATTGATGCGATGA
This sequence comes from Bacteroidota bacterium, assembly GCA_018268135.1. Lineage (GTDB taxonomy): Bacteria > Bacteroidota > Bacteroidia > Chitinophagales > Chitinophagaceae > Ferruginibacter. The sequence goes on along the minus strand of JAFDXD010000164.1, from coordinate 51,224 downwards.
TTCCGATTGGGCGTGGACAGCGTGAGTTAATCATTGGCGACAGGCAAACAGGCAAATCTGCCATTGCCATTGATACTATCATCAATCAAAAAGAATTTTATGATGCAGGCAAGCCTGTATATTGTATATATGTAGCCATTGGCCAAAAAGCCTCTACCATTGCAGGTGTAATGAAAACCCTGGAAGATAATGGTGCAATGGCTTATACTACCATTGTTGCCGCTTCTGCATCTGACCCTGCTCCATTGCAGTTCTATGCACCTTTTTCTGGCGCAGCTATTGGCGAATACTTCCGTGATACCGGCCGCCCGGCTTTAATTATTTTTGATGATCTTTCTAAGCAGGCCGTTGCTTATCGTGAAGTGTCCCTGCTACTTCGCCGCCCACCCGGACGTGAAGCTTACCCTGGCGATGTATTCTATTTGCACAGCCGTTTATTAGAAAGAGCTGCCAAAGTGGTGTCTAAAGATGAAATTGCTCGTCAAATGAATGACCTGCCCGAATCTATTAAACATTTGGTAAAAGGCGGTGGCTCATTAACAGCCCTTCCTGTTATTGAAACACAGGCTGGTGACGTATCTGCGTATATTCCTACCAACGTAATTTCTATTACTGACGGTCAGATATTTTTAGAAGGTAACCTCTTTAATGCAGGTATCAGGCCCGCTATTAACGTAGGTATTTCTGTAAGCCGTGTGGGTGGTAATGCTCAAATTAAATCCATGAAAAAAGTGGCTGGTACACTTAAACTCGATCAGGCACAATATCGTGAGCTGGAAGCCTTTTCTAAATTTGGTGGCGACCTTGATGCTGCTACAAAATATGTAATTGATAAAGGTGCCAGAAACGTGGAGATATTAAAACAACCTCAGTACACTCCTTTTAAAGTAGAAAAACAGGTAGCAATCATTTACCTGGGTACCCAGGGTCTTTTAAAAGATGTATCAGTAAAAAAAGTAAAAGATTTTGAAGAACATTTCTTAATGGAAATGGAAAACAAACATCCTGAAATTTTAGCTGAATTTAAAAAAGGTAACCTGCCAGAAGATGGATTGAAAAAAATGGTAGATGTTGCAAATGGTTTAATACCTCAATACAAATAGTATTTTTAGTTACCATATTTAAGAGGAGCAGTTTTTTACTGCTCCTTTTTCATTTAGGGTCTTCTTAAGTTTGCTATTTTGTCAGTAAAACCTGCAGGGAATACTTTTTGTATCATCCTCTTCAAATAATTCAACAATGACATTTGGATTAATAGCAGTATCCCTGATATTTATGCTAATTGGTATGGCAGTGCAGTGGCAACTTAAATCAAAGTTTGCCCAATACAGCAAAGTACCCACCGGCAGCGGTATGAGTGGAGCAGAAATTGCAAAAAAAATGCTAAATGATAATGGCATTTTTGATGTAGAAATTGTATCTGTAGATGGCACCCTTTCTGATCACTACAACCCGGGCAATAAAACAGTAAACCTAAGTGCAGATGTATATGATGGCCGCAATGTAGCCGCAGCAGCAGTAGCTGCTCATGAGTGTGGCCATGCAGTACAGCATGCTACTGCTTACTCTATGCTCATGCTACGAAGTAAAATTGTGCCGGCAGTACAAATAAGTACTACACTTTCGCAATGGGTTATTATTGCAGGACTCGGCTTCATGGGCTTTGGCGGAGGAAATCCAACAGTTTTATTAATTGGCATTGTATTGTTTGCTGTTACCACTTTGTTTACACTTATCACATTACCCGTAGAGTTTGATGCTTCTGCAAGGGCATTAAAATGGTTAGATAATGCAAAAATAACTTCTGCTCAAGAGCATGCACAGGCAAAAGACGCACTTAAATGGGCAGCATTAACTTATGTAGTTGCAGCTATGGCATCTATTGCTACACTGGTACAATATCTTTTAATTTATCAAAATCGTAGCAGGGATTAAAAATGAAAAGCATGGTTACAAGTACTAATCCATTATCTTTATTCTTAAATAAAAATTTAGATTAGGTAGAATGAGCACAAAACATAATAGCAAGGCTTGGAGCTTGGGCCTCATAAAAAAAGCGTTAAGAAAATTTGAAGGGAAGCCCTTTAGAAATAAAATAAATGCTGAAAAAGCTGAATATTGCTGGGGCTGGTAAGTCGCACTATAGTTGGGATATGATCTGTCGTATGAACTAATTTTATTTTAGGGGGCATTCAGATTTTTAGCTTTTTTATGCAGCCTTGATTTTTTTGTTACTTTTTGTATCAACACAAAAAGTAATTAAAGAAAAACTTACGGTAAAAAAGGTTTGACATAAAAAACTAATTCTATAAAAATTTTTAAAAAATATATTCTCATAAATAATAAACCTATAAGATGAATTTTGGAAAAGAATTTGAAAAATATGCTGTAAAACACAAGGGCATTAGCAGCAATACACTCGATAGCTATCTCAAGCATAGTGTACCACATGCCATGGCATCCATTCCAGCTGGTATAGCACATACACAGGTTACCAACCTTACGCCAAATATTATTGAAGAGCGTCCCATGAATGTAGCCGTAATGGATGTGTACAGCCGCCTGATGATGGATAGGATTATTTTTTTAGGCTATCCCATTAGTGATGAAGTAGCCAATATAGTAACGGCGCAATTATTATTTTTAGAAAGCACCGATCGCACCCGTGATATACAAATGTACATTAATAGCCCCGGAGGCAGTGTACATGCAGGCCTTGGCATGTATGATACCATGCAGTTTATTACACCCGATATAGCTACCATCTGCACAGGTATGGCTGCAAGCATGGCGCAGGTGTTAATGTGTGCAGGTACACATGGCAAGCGTACGGCCCTAAAGCATAGCCGTATTATGATGCATCAGCCAAGCGCCGGCGCCGGCGGCCAGGCTTCTGATATAGAAATAACCGTAAATCAAATACGATTGCTAAAAAAAGAATTGTATGCCATCATCGCACTGCATAGTGGCCAAACAGAAGAAAAAGTAGCCATAGATTGCGACAGGGATAAATGGCTTACTGCTATAGAAGCAAAAGAGTACGGGCTGGTAGATGAAGTATTATTAATTAATCCAAGAAAAGTAAAAAAAGATTAATTTTTTTGGTCCGGGCTGCATCGCTTTGGTCATCATCCTTGCGTCGCCCTCTTGTACGGCATACCGGTTATCATCATTTTATTAAAATCATTATTACAATTATACAGTATGAATATTTATAACAAAAACATTCGCCAGGACGAAGAAGAAGAAACCCCACCAACATTGCCTGCAGATAACCCAATGGAAAAAATGATGAGTGGATGGATGTTTGATAAAAAATTTATTGAACAACGAAAAATTTTTCTATGGGGAGCGGTAGATGATAAATCTGCAAAAGATATTACAGACAGGTTGCTTTATTTAGAAGCCCTGGACCCCGGCAAAGAAATAACTTTTTTTATCAACAGCCCCGGAGGGATAGTTACAAGCGGCATGGTAATATATGATACCATGCAAATGATATCATCGCCGGTAAGTACAGTATGTATGGGCATGGCAGCAAGCATGGGCAGCATATTGCTAAGTGGTGGTGCTAAAGGCAGGCGCTTTATTTTTCCAAATGCAGAAGTAATGATACACCAGCCAAGCGGTGGAGGCCGTGGCACCAGCGCCGACCTGGAAATAATGGCCGTACAAATACAGAAAGCAAAAATGCTGGGCGCCCAAATACTAGCAGATAATTGCGGCCAAACAATAGAAAAAATATTAAAAGACTTTGACAGGGACCATTGGATGGATGCAAAAGAATCTATTGCTTATGGTATTGTAGATAGCCTTCTTAAAAAATTATAACTTTTTTCAAATACCTCATCATCCCTGCCTTTTAAGGCAGGGATTTTTTTTGATTACCACGCTTACCTGTAACTTTACCTTATGCGATTTAATAAAGTAATTAATGCCAGGCTTTCTAAAGAAACCGACAGGCCCATGATGAAAAAAGACCCTTTTCCTGTAAGCGAAGGGCTAAAAAATTATTTAAGTACCTATGGCAGAGATGTAAAATTATCTATCGTATATAAAGACCTTTTAAATTACCGCTATGCCAATTCTTTAAAAGATAAAAACGGAAAATCTACCCATTGGGAAACGGCTGTTTACGATTTAAAAGAAATGGAATTTTTAAAAGATGCTTTGATTGAAACCTACGCCATTCTAAAAACAGAAGGCGACATGAGCTACGCAAAACATTTGGAAGTAGACAGGATTGACTTTTGCGAATTTGGCAACAGTGTACCTTTTAGAATAAGGATTGTAAATAAAATAAATGACAACTACGATTATTTTTATGTAAAACATGCAGATGCATCTCGTATTTATGGGTTAGAATTAGAGCACATCCTTTCACCCAACAGTATTACATTTCTATACCATAAAAATACATTGATAGAAGAGCATATTGCAGGCATACCCGGCGATACTTTTTTAACAGAGCACCTTCATAAATTAGATACTAATAAAATTAGAATTGCAAAAGAGTTTGTAAAATTTAATGAACGCTGCTTTGCACGCCTGCTGGGTGATATGCGTAGCTACAATTTTGTGCTGGATATTACCCCCGATGTAGAAGATTACCAGTATCGCATCAGGGCTATTGATTTTGATCAGCAGTCTTACGAAGGAAGGCTCAATTTATACCTGCCCCAGTTTTACAAAGAAAATTATGAGTATGTAGATTTGGTTTTAAAAAATTTAAGCGCCGAAGTAATAGAGCAGTACCGCCTTGAAGAACGTACCAGCATGGCTTACAGGGTAGTAAGTAATCGTAAAAAATTGATGGATCTTGTAAATATTATGATGAAAGATGAACTTACGGAAAACTATAAAATCAAAATACTCAGATCCGAACTGAATGCATACCACGATACAACTTATTTCTCCAAATGCAGTAGCATGGGCGCTATGGTAAAAAGGCAACTTAAATTTCTATTGCTTAAACACCTGAAAAATATACAGGTAAAAAAATAAACCGCTAAAAAATGTGGTTTTTACTAAACACCTGAAAAGTTTTAGTAATTTATTGGTTAAAATTTATTGCCTTCCTGCTACAAATACCCTGTTTTACACGCTTTTGTAATAAAGTTTACTACCTTTGCCTTTGTAATAATTCAGCTATTTGCAGGTGGATTATTTACTTTAATTTTTTATAAAAATGGCTAAACAACAAGTTTTACATTGTTCATTTTGCGGACGAAGCAGAGATGAAGTAAAAATACTCATTGCAGGGCAAGACGGACATATTTGTGAAAACTGTGTAGAGCATGCACAGGATATTATAGCGCAGGAAATTACCAATACTTCAGATTCAAAGCATCCGGCCTCATCATCTTATAAACTTTCTGTAAAAAAGCCTATAGAAATAAAAAAATTTTTAGACGAATACGTTATTGGCCAGGATGATGCAAAAAAAATACTGGCAGTAGCAGTGTACAATCATTATAAAAGGCTCAATCAAAAAATAGAGAATGAGGTAGAAATTGAAAAGAGCAATATTGTAATGGTAGGAGAAACAGGTACCGGCAAAACCCTTCTGGCAAAATCTATTGCAAGAATGCTGAATGTACCCTTTACAATAGTAGATGCTACAGTATTTACAGAAGCAGGCTATGTGGGCGAAGATGTAGAGAGTATGCTTACCCGGCTTTTGCAGGTATGCAATTATGATGTACAGGCAGCAGAAAAAGGAATTGTGTATATAGATGAAATAGATAAGATTGCCCGCAAAAGCGACAACCCTTCTATCACAAGGGATGTAAGCGGCGAAGGAGTGCAGCAAGGGCTTTTAAAATTATTAGAAGGAAGTGAAGTATTGGTGCCACCACAAGGAGGCAGAAAGCATCCGGAGCAAAAGCTTATTAAAATTAATACCCAAAACATATTATTTATATGTGGTGGGGCTTTTAATGGCATCGATCGCATCATTGCCCGCAGGGTAAATACCAATGCCATTGGCTTCAATGTAAATAAAGAACTACAGGAATACCAGGAGAAAAATTTATTACAATTTGTAAATTCTGTTGATTTAAAACAGTTTGGATTAATACCCGAGCTTTTAGGACGGTTACCGGTAGTTACTTATTTAAATCCATTAGATGCAGAAACACTTCGGAATATTCTTACCGAGCCAAAAAATTCTTTGGTAAAACAGTTTACCCGTTTGTTTGAGATTGAAGGCATTGCTTTAAAATTTGACCCTGCTGTATTTGATTTTATGGTGCAAAAAGCGCTTGAGTACAAATTAGGCGCAAGAGGCTTACGAAGTATTTGCGAAAGTATTTTAACTGATGCCATGTACGAATTGCCCAGCCAAAAAGTGAAAAGCTTTGAAGTAACACTAGAATACGCCGAACGTAAATTTAATACCAGTAAGCTGAGCATGCTTAAAGTAGCTTAAAAAGATAATTTTCCTGCAAAAAGTTGCAGGATTTTTTTTGCCCTTTTTTGTTATTGTAAACCAGCAATTCTTCAGGTATTTGAAGCCGGGTACTGAATATTTTTATTTTGCCTGTTCTATTTTTAGGTGATTGTTTTTTTTCAGTTTATTTTCGCCGAAATTTTATTACCAGCCATAATAATGTACTAAAGGGTAGTAAAATAATAGCATTTAAAATAAAATTCAATTTTAAAAAATAATATAATGGTAGATGTCATTTTAGGATTACAATGGGGCGATGAAGGGAAGGGTAAGATAGTAGATTTTTTTGCTAAAAATTATGATGTAATCGCCCGATTTCAGGGCGGGCCAAATGCAGGCCATACATTGTATGTAAATGATAAAAAAGTAGTTCTTCATCAAATACCTAGTGGCATTTTTCATGAAGATAAAACCAACCTTATTGGTAATGGCGTAGTATTGGATGCTGTAACATTAAAAAAAGAATGTAAAGCAGTAGCCGAATTTGGAGTAGATTATAAAAAAAATCTGTTTATTAGCGAGCGTGCCCACCTGATATTGCCCACACACAGGGCATTAGACAAAGCCAGCGAACTTAGCAAAGGAAACGATAAAATAGGAAGTACATTAAAAGGTATTGGTCCGGCATACATGGATAAAACCGGCCGCAATGGCCTTAGAGTAGGCGATTTACTTGATAAAAATTTTACCACCCAATATATCAAGCTAAGGCTAAAACATCAACGACTGTTAGATAATTTTAATTTTCAGGAAGACATCAGTGCATGGGAAGAAGAATTTTTTGAAGCCCTTGAATTTTTAAGAGAGTTTAAAATTGTAAATGGGGAATACTTTATTAATGAGAAATTAAATGCCGGCAAAAAAGTATTGGCAGAAGGCGCACAGGGGAGCATGCTGGATGTAGATTTTGGCACTTTTCCTTTTGTTACAAGCAGCAGTACTATATCGGCAGGTGTCTGTACAGGATTAGGAGTAGCTCCGCAAAAAATTAAAGAAGTAATTGGTATTACTAAAGCATATTGCACAAGAGTAGGCAGCGGGCCATTCCCAACCGAGTTGTTGGATGATAAAGGCGATTTTTTAAGAAATGCGGGTAATGAATTTGGTAGTACTACAGGAAGGCCGAGGAGGTGCGGATGGATTGACCTGGTAGCACTGCAATTTGCCTGTATGATAAATGGAGTTACACAGATAGTGATGACCAAAGCAGATATATTAGATGGCTTAGAAGAATTGCAGGTATGCAATAGCTATCTGGTGAATGGCGAAGAAAAAAATTATATACCTTTTCAAATGAATAAAGTAGATTTAAAAGCGGTGTATAAAGCCTTTAAAGGCTGGCATACTGATATTTCAAATGTAAAAGACTTTAGTAGTATGCCGCAGGAAATGAAAACTTATATTAGCTTTTTAAATGATTTTTTAAAGGTACCTGTAAAATACATTAGCAACGGCCCCGGACGCAATCAAATAGTTAGTGCATAAAAAAAATCAAAAAAAATCAAAAAAAAATTTGGCTAATTAAAAAAGTCGTGGAAATTTTACAGCATTAATTCAGTAAGCATGGCAACACAACCTGGAAATAATAAAAAAGCAGCAGCAAAAAAAGCAGCAACACCCGCTAAGAGCATTCCTAAAAAAAATGTTTCAAAATCAGATGATGATGATGATTTGGATGATGATTTGGATGAAGTGGAAGAGGCTAAAAAAAGCACCACAAAATCTACCAAAGCATCTAAAAAGAAAAGTAAGGATGACGATGATGATGATGATGACGATGATGATGATGTAGAAGTAGAAGATGATTGGGAAAAACCCGAAGAAGGCGACGATTGGGATCCTGACTTTGATGAATTTGATATTCCAAAATCAAAAGGCAAAAAAGGCAGTAAGAAATCGGAAGATGATGATTTGAAAATGGATGACGATTTTAAGGAGTTTGGATTGTTTGATGATATGGAAGGAGGAAACTTTGATGACGATGATGATTTTTAACTTTTAAACCTTCGTTATTTTTACTGATTATAAATTAGCAGATAAAATTAATTTTAAAAATAAAATGTTGAACTGGGCAAACCGGTTCAGCATTTTTTGCTTTTTGGATAATAATGAATACAATTTTCAATCACCTGCCTTTGATTGCATATTAGCCATAGGGTGCAGAAGATATGTACATCCTGCCGCAGGCAATGCTTACACAAGTATTCAAAAATTTTATGATGACAAGCCCTCCTGGATTTTTGGGCATCTGGGGTATGGCTTAAAAAACGAAACAGAAAAACTTACCGATGCCCAACAGCCATTTATAGATTTTGGATTGGCTTTTTTCTTTGAGCCTGAAATAATCATTAAAGTAAATAATAATTTCTGCTCCATATCAAGCACTACAATCCACCACGAAGAAATTTTTGAAGAAATCAATAACCTTTCTGAAATGCAGCTCACCCCTGCATTCAATAAAATAAACTTAAAGCATGCTATCAGTAAGGAAGAGTATATTAAAACCATTCAAAAATTACAACAGCATATCCGCATGGGTGATTGCTATGAAATAAATTTTTGCCAGCAATTTTATGCTGAAGAAGCAAAAATAAATCCATTGGAAATTTATCATAAGCTTGAAAAAATATCTCCCAACCCTTTTTCTGCACTGTATAAACTACATGATAAATACTGCATTTGTGCCAGCCCCGAAAGGTATTTACAAAAAAAAGGAAATAAAATAATTTCACAGCCAATAAAGGGCACCAGCACACGCAACCTTCGCAATAACTCAGAAGATAGTAAAAACTGGCAGAACCTTGCTAAAAGCCCAAAAGATAAAAGCGAAAATGTAATGATAGTAGACCTGGTGAGAAATGATCTTAGTAAAATTTGCGAAGAAGGTACAGTGCAGGTAGATGAATTATTTGGCATTTACAGTTTTCCGCAGGTGCATCAAATGATAAGTACCATATCCGGCAATGTAAAAATTGGAACTAAATGGACGGAGATTGTAAAAGCCAGCTTCCCGATGGGCTCTATGACGGGTGCTCCAAAAAAACGAGTGATGGAGTTGATAAGTCAATACGAAAAATATGGCCGGGGCTTATTTTCGGGGAGTATTGGGTATGTATCGCCTACCGGCGATTTTGATTTTAATGTAGTGATAAGAAGTATTTTTTATGATGACCTCAAAAAAACTTTATGTTTTCTGGCCGGGGGAGGCATTACTTTTTACAGCAATGCTGCAGACGAGTATGAAGAATCAATGCTTAAAGCAAAAGCTATGATGAAAGTATTGGAATAAATATTTACCTGGAATTTTTCTTTTTTCCTTTGTATCTGGTTGGGTACACTGTTTTAGTATCAGGGATACTATTATCACTCAGCATAAACTGTACACATTCATTTAGTATCTGGTATTTAGTAGCTAAAAAAAGTTGCATTTTATCTGCAGGTAATATTAATTGAAATTGGCCATTGGTATTGATAAGGTTATCAAATTGCGGATTGTACCTGTTGAATAATGCAATATTCATGGCTAAATTTTTGGCAATAATTACAGAATTAAATTTCCCCGAAATAGTTTGTGTTTCTGCATTAGCCAATTCTGTAGAACTAAGATCCGGCTTATTATCATAAGGATTGCTTACTGCATTGGCTCCTTGTATTCCTGCCGAAAACTCTGCAGAAGCAGGGGTGCCATTGGTACCTTCCATAATATAATGGGTAGCAATAAATTTCTTTACATGGTTTCTGCTTTCTTCGGGCAAATAATATTGCAATGCCCAAAAGTTTTTACTACCACTTTTTTTTATGGCACTAAACACCCTTCCCGGGCCTCCATTGTAGGCTGCAATTACAAGCAGCCAGTCGTGCAATTGCCGGTAGAGAGTTAATAAATACCTTGCTGCCGCATTGGTGCTTTTATAATAATCTCTTCGCTCATCATACCCCGGAGTTACTACCAGGCCATAATCTCTGGCTGTGTAGGGCATAAATTGCCAGGGCCCTCCGGCACCAACCCAACTGGTAGCGCCTGTATTTAAATTGCTTTCAATAACAGCCAGATATTTTAATTCTCTGGGCAATCCATACTGCGCAAAAATATTATCTATCAGGTTAAAATAGGGAAGGCCCCAGGTTTTCATTTTTAGCAGACTTTTACTGTGCAGGTTCAGGTATCCCTGCATATAACTCTCGGCTTGGGGATTTACCTGCGATGAGTATGGAAGTAGCGGATTATAAGAAAATTTAGAAAACAGGTTTTTAAAACCATACCTGGTAAGCTGGCTAAAATATTGTACTTTATCTTTTTCGAGGCTTTTTCTGGTTGTTACAATCTGGTTTATCATCGAGTCTTCTGCCACTTCAGTATTGATACTTGTATCCGGGAGCGCCCCATTTTCCTGGGCATGTACTGTCGCCGACAGTAGCATCAATAAAAAAATGGGTATAACTATTTTGTTTTTCATGATAGAGCGGTTACTTCAGCCTGCCTGTATTGTTTCAAAAGTTTTTTTGAAGTTTGTAGCAAAGTTACTTCATCTCCACTATTAGCCATTAGTTGTAATCCAAAAGGCATGTTATCTTTTGAATGATGAAAGAGAGGTATTGATATAGCCGGAATACCAGTAAGATTTGCAAATACGGTAAAAATATCTGCCAGATAAGTGGCCACCGGGTCTTTTTTATTGTCACCAATGGTTGGAGCAGTAGTTGGGCTGGTAGGCATTAAAATAACATCATATTGGCTAAAAATATTTTTCACATTCTCCACAAGCATATTTCTTACCTGCTGAGCCTTGCTAAAATATGCATCATAATAGCCAGAGCTTAACACAAAAGTGCCCAGCATTATTCTTCTTTTTACTTCTAACCCAAATCCTTCTGAGCGATTGTTTTTATAAAATGTATCAATGCTGTCTGCCGTTTCTAAACTTCTATGGCCAAATCTTACTCCATCATATCTTGATAAATTACTGCTTGCTTCGGCAGTAGTAAGTACATAATAGGCCGATACAATATAGTCGAGTAAATCAAAATCAATAAAATCTACCTTGTGGCCATTGTGTGATAATTGCTCTGCAATGCTGTTGATTTTTTCTTTAATCTCATTGTTTAAAGAGGGATGTTCCATCACTTGCTTAAAGAGGCAATATCGTAAGGCCTTCTCTTCTTTTACAGCAGTATTAAGCGGAGCTTGCAGCATGGTGCTATCATTATCATCGGGCTTGCTCATAATGGAAATCATTAATTCAATATCGTCCATATTTGTTCCAAATATCCCAATTTGATCAAAAGAAGAAGCATAAGCAATTAACCCATAGCGAGAAATTCGGCCATACCCTGGCTTAAAGCCAATAATGCCACAGTAATCTGCCGGTTGCCTTACAGAGCCGCCGGTATCGCTGCCCAGGCTTACCATGCACATGCCAGCCTGTACAGCTACGGCACTTCCGCCAGATGAGCCGCCCGGTACTTTTGAAGGGTCTAAAGCATTTAAGGCAGGGCCATATACCGAGTTTTCATTTGTACTGCCCATTGCAAATTCATCGCAATTGCAGGCGCCAATAATGATGGCATCTTCATCAATAAGAAATTGCAAAGCGCTTGCCGTATATAAAGATGTAAATCCTTTTAATATACCTGATGCAGCAGTAATGTGATGATCTTTATAACAAATAACATCTTTAATGGCAATTACTACTCCATGTAGTTTTTTTAGAGGCTCGCCTGCGGCTCTTTTTTTGTCAAGCTCTGCTGCTTTTTCTATTGCTTCGTTGGCAAATATTTCTGTAAAGGCATTCAAATTTTTTTTATGCTCTATTTCATTTAAATAATGATTTACCACATTGCTGCAGGTAATAGTACCCTGCTGTAACCTTGTATGAAAATCTTTAATGGAAAAATATGAGAACATAAAATAGTGTATTAAAAAGGCTAAAGAAAAACAAAATAAGATAAACACCTTACATTGCTTTGCCTTAGCCCTTTTCTTAAAAAATAAGAATAAATTATTGCTGTATTTGTTTTTGACGAAGCTGCTCCCTCAACCTGCGAATTTCTTCATCTTTATCACTAAGGGTTGGCTCCTTCATGCCATTTTCAATTTCGCTCTTTACATTGTCTTTAGCATCTTTAAATTCCCTCATGCCTTTACCAATGCCACGCATTAATTCGGGTATTTTTTTTCCTCCAAATAAAAGCAAAATGGCTATTAAAATAAATAGCATGTGCTCCGGCTGAAAGATGGAAAGTATTATTGCAAAATGATTGTGGATCATGATAATTTTATTTAGAGTTCAAAGTTAAAATAAATATTTGTACTTACTGCTTTTTAGATGTCAATTTTGTGTAATGCAGCATAAGAAAATGTTAAGCTTAACCGGCCTCTGCTCATTGTTTTGCATTTTCATTATTCCCATTGAGCCTCTTCTTTTTTCTTTTGTTTATCTATCTTTTTAACGAGTATTATACTTATTTCGTATAAAAGTACAAGTGGCGAGGCTACTATGGCCTGGCTTATCCAGTCTGGCGACGGGGTAAGTATAGCTGCTAAAACCAAAATAATGATATAAGCATACTTGCGATAATGTTTTAAAAATTTGGCTGTAATGAGGCCAATTTTTGCCAGCACATAAGCCAATACCGGTAGTTCAAAAGATATTCCGCAGCCCAGAAGCAGGTTATTAAGAGTACTTATATAATCATCAAGTGTGGGTAAATATTTATAGGCGCCTACTTTGCCAATTTGAAAATTTGCCAAAAAATTAAAAGTAAAGGGGGCCAAAACAAAATAGCCAAAGGCAGCGCCGGTAAAAAAACAAAGAGATACCCAAAAGATACTTTTGCGGCCGTATTTAAGTTCTTTGGCCGATAAGGCAGGTTTAATAAAACTCCACAGTTCATAAAAAAGATAGGGGAAGGCAGCTATAAGCCCGCCAATCATGGCAATATTGAGCGCTGCAATAAAGGGGCCACTTACGGTATTTCCCTGCAGAGGAATATTTACCGGAGGCATACACAATGCATCGCCAATATGTAAAAAATGACCAAGCCTGCATAAAGCTGAGTATGAAATAAAGTCAGAGCTGGCGGGGGCATAAATGATATTATCAAATACCCAATCTTTAAAAATAAATATTACAATAGCTAAGGCAATCCAAACAATCAGGCTTCTAACTATATGCCATCTAAGCGCTTCAAGATGGTCTATAAAGCTCATCTCTTTTCGGTTTAGCGCCGGATCTTTAGATGTTAAGCGGCTAAAAAAAGATGTTTTTTCAGTTGTAGTGCTCAAAGTTGCCGCTTTTAATTGTAGTTAATAATATATGCCACTTATAACAGGTGTTGCCTGGTTGTAAAAAATTAAGCAGCAAAGTTAACAACTAAAATAATTGAAGCGTGCTTTTGAATCCAAAAGATGAATTGAAATAGGGAATTATTTTATATACCTTCCACATTTAGCTTTACCGTTTGCGGCTTCGTATGGGGTAATGCCCCTGGCGCAGGATGAAAAAAAGTAAGCCATAGAAAATGCTACTACAAATACCAATACGATTCGTTTCATGATTATATAGTTTTACTTACAAAACCGGTTTAACAGTAAAATTTTGGAGTAAAATATTAATCAGAGGAAAATGTATTAAGTAATAGGGGATAAAAATAGTAAAAGGTTTGGAAAAATCAAACTATTTAAAACCAAAAGCGGAAATTATACAATTTCCGCTTTTAAAATAGGGTAATAATATTTTATTTAGCTTTAGCTGCTGCCTGAGTGCTAACTGCCATACGTTTTTCTTTAATACGAGCACTTTTACCGCTTCTTTCACGTAAAAAGTAAAGTTTTGCACGACGAACACGTCCTACTTTATTTAATACAATGCTTTCAATGTTAGGAGAATAAATAGGGAATAAACGTTCTACACCTATACCATCACTTATTTTACGTACTGTAAATGAGGCAGTTGCACCAGTTCCCTGGCGTTTAATAACATCGCCTTTAAAGCTTTGGATACGCTCTTTGGTACCTTCAATAATTTTATAGTTTACTGTTACATTATCACCTGCTTTAAATGTAGGTAATTTTGGTACAGTTGTAAGCTGGTCGTGCACAAATGCTACTGCGTTCATATCATTCTTTTTAAGGAGTGCAAATGTAGGGGAAAATATTGATTAATGAGTGATGAATCGCTGTTTTTTTTATGAGTTTTTAATTTATAAACCAGGGAACAGGTTGTAAATGTAAAAAAGGGGCTATAAGGATTAGGTAAAATTAAAGCCGGAAATACTTGTAAGATGAACAAAGACAGGGCGATAAAAAAAACTGCCGCCTTTTGGCAGCAGTCTTTTATGTATTTAAAGTATCCTATCGGGCAATATTTACCGCTCTTTTTTCCCTTATTACGGTTACTTTTATTTGCCCCGGAAAAGTCATTTCGGTTTGAATTTTTTGAGCTATTTCAAAGCTTAGTTTATCACTATCGGCATCAGATACTTTTTCAGACTCTACTATTACCCTTAGCTCTCTGCCGGCCTGTATGGCATAGGCTTTTTCTACACCATTGTAAGATATAGCAAGGTTTTCGAGGTCTTTAATGCGTTGAATATATTGTTGCATTATTTCTCTTCTGGCGCCGGGCCTTGCTCCGCTTATGGCATCGCAAGCCTGTATGATGGGTGAAATAACATATTGCATTTCAATTTCATCGTGGTGGGCGCCAATGGCATTAACCACTGCCGGATTTTCGCCATATTTTTCAGCTAATTTGGCGCCCAAAAGTGCATGGCTTAGTTCCGTTTCTTCATCTGGTACTTTACCAATATCATGCAGGAGACCGGCTCGTTTCGCCAGTTTTGGGTTTAACCCCAACTCGGCAGCCATAATGCCGCACAGATTAGCTGTTTCACGGCTATGCATTAACAGGTTTTGCCCGTAAGATGAGCGGAAGCGCATACGGCCAACCATTCTTATTAATTCTTTATGAAGGCCATGAATACCAAGTTCCATAACCGTACGCTCGCCAATTTCCATTACCTGGTCGTCAAGCTGACGTTTTGTTTTTTCTACCACTTCTTCAATACGTGCCGGGTGAATACGCCCATCGGCTACCAGTCGCTGCAGCGAAAGACGAGCTACTTCTCTTCTCAAGGGGTCAAAGGAAGAAAGTACAATGGCTTCGGGGGTGTCATCTACTATTAAATCCACGCCTGTAGCGGCTTCTATGGCACGGATATTTCTACCCTCACGGCCAATGATGGAGCCTTTAATTTCATCACTTTCCAGGTTAAAAACTGTGATAGAATTTTCTATGGCTGTTTCGGCAGCAGTACGTTGTATAGACTGAATGATGATTTTTCGGGCTTCTTTATTGGCTTTGCCTTTGGCTTCTTCAATAATTTCCTGCTGTATGGCCAAAGCTTTGGAATTAGCTTCGTGGCGCAGGCTTTCTATTAACTGGGCTTTTGCATCCTCGGCGCTTAGGCCTGCCACTTTTTCAAGCCTGCGTATATGCTCTTCCTGGTGTTTTTCCAGCTCTGTTCTTTTAATGTTTACTATTTCTATCTGACGATTGAGATGTTCTTTAATGCCATCATTTTCTTTAAGTTGTTTTTCCAGGTTGCCTTCTTTTGCATTAAGGCTTTGCTCTTTTTGCTTTATGCGGTTTTCGCCTTCGGATACTTTTTGGGTACGTTGTAATACTTCCCTGTCATGGTCGGCACGCAATTGCACAAATTTCTCTTTGGCTTCCAGCTCTTTTTCTTTTTTATAAGTGTCTGCTTTTAATTGCGCCTCCGAAACAATTTTTTGAGCCTGTAATTCGGCTTCCTGCAAGGCCTTTTGGGTATTTTTGGCAAAAATTATTTTACCCAGGATGATGCCCACTGCCAGGGCTACAATTCCTAAGATGATGTAAATTATGGTTGGTTCCATTGATTATTAATGTTTTAAGCTGATTCAAAATATAATATCTAAAGTTTGAACCCATTGATTGTTAAGTTAAAATGGTTTAATAGCGAAGATAGTAATTTTGTACTAAGAATTTGTATTAGTAAAGTTGTAAAGGAGCCTGCTATTGTATTTTTTAGAATAAATCGGGTATTAGATGTAATACCGGAGATGGTTCATTAAAGAGTTGACTGAATAAAAAAACAGGCTGGTAATTTGTTCTAAATAAACTTATTTATTTGCTCTTCTAACCTGCTCAAAGCCCCTGAAATATCTTTTTGCTCTGTGGCTGATAATTGGTCGCTTTGCGTCTGGGTGGCATACCAAATCACTACCATTGCAATATAATCCTGCATGTCTTTCCCGGCAAACTGGGTTTTAAATTCTATGATTTTGTCGTTGATTATTTTTAATGTTTTACGGATAGTTTCTTCATCCTTGGGTTCGGTTTTAATACGATAGGTGCGGTCGCCAATTACAATATTTACCGGGATTAGTTCTTCCATCTTTTAAATTATTGTGCCAGTGATGCAATGCATTTATCAATAGTTCGCAGGTAAGCGTTTATTTTTTTCTCCAACTCTTTCTTGTCTGATTCATTTAGTGGCGCTGTTGATGATTTTAAGAGTAAATGTTGCTCTTGCAATAAATTCAATTTTGCCGTTAATGTTTCTTCCTGCTGTTGTAGGGTTTCAATAACCTGTTTTTGCTTGTTATTTTCTGCAATCAGCATTTCATGCTTCTTAAGCAATTGCTGAAGTTTGCCTTTTAAAATATTTATATGGTCAATGTTGGCAGACAATTATTTCCTGATTTCGGCTTGAATATTTTTTTCAAAACTTTTGATTAGTTTATTCATTACATCATCTATTTCTTTATCGGTAAGTGTTTTTGTATCGTCTGAGAAATTAAAATTTATTGCCATAGATTTTTTTCCGGCACCTAGTTTATCGCTTTCAAATACATCAAAAAGTTTGATGCCTTTAAGGTAATTAATTTTTGCAGAAGCTACTACAGTTTGTACCTGATTGTAAGTAATATTTTTATCTACAATTAAGGCAAGATCTCTTTGCACCGTTGGGAATTTGGCCACTTCCTTGTATTTAATAGATGTATTGCTGCCCTTGCCTACTACTTGATCCCAATCAATATCGGCATAAAAAACCTCTTCCTTAATATTAAAACTGCTAAGTGTTTTTTGATGAATTTTACCTGCAATGGCTATGGAATGATTGTTGTATTTAATAGTGGTTGCATATTCAAACTCAGGGTGGTCAATGGTTTCAAAGCTAAGGTTGCTTTTGCCGGTAAGCTTTATGATATTTTCGCAAACAGCTTTGAGATAAAAAAAATCGGCCGGGATGGATTTGGATTGCCAGCCGCCTTCTTTTACAACACCGGTAATAAAAATGCTTAAATGTTGTTGCTCTTTGTATTGCCCAATGGCCTGACTATGGTATGTTTTTCCAAATTCAAACAACTGGAGATTGTTGTTTTTTCTATTGATATTATACGCCGTTACTTCAAGCCCTGCCTGCAACATGCTGGGCCGCATGATGTCGAGGTCGGCGCTTAGGCTGTTGATCATTTTAACGGAATGTTGTAACGTTTCTTCGTTGTAATATTTACTATTGGTAATGCTATTGGTAAAGATTTCGTAAAAGCCGATAGAGGCTAAGTAATTGGCCATTTTTTCTTTAAGAGCCATGTTGTTGTTTCCGTTGTCTGCCGATGGTGAAAGGGTAATAGCCGTTGGGATTTCAATATTGTCAAGGCCGTCTATCCTCATAATTTCTTCTACAATGTCGGCCTGTAGGGTAATATCGGGCTTGCTGAAGGGGACATTTACCCAAATTTCATCCATCCCTTCTTTAATAATTTCGAAGCCCAGGGCAGTTAAAATATTCTTTACGGTATCTCCATGATAATTTTTTCCGCTTAGTTTTTTCAGGTAATGATATTTTAAAGCAACTGCTTTTTGCTCTACCGGGTTAGGGTAAACATCTATTAGCTCACCTGCAATTTCGCCTCCGGCAATTTCTTTAATAAGCAATGCAGCTCTTTTTAAAACATTTACGGTATTACTAATATCTACCCCTTTTTCAAATCGGGTAGCGGCATCAGTTCTTAAGCCTTGTGCCAGAGAGGTTTTGCGAATAGTTTGAGGGTCGAACCAGGCGCTTTCTAAAAATATATTTTTGCTATTATTAGTTACGCCGCTATGCACTCCTCCATATACGCCAGCTATGCACATTGGCTCTTCTTCATTGCATATTACCAGGTCATTTGCAGATAATTTTCTTTCTTTATCATCCAGTGTTTTAAAAAGGGTGCCTTCTTTTTCGTTTTTTACAATAATTTTTTTACCGGTTATTTTATCGGCATCAAAAGCATGAAGAGGCTGGCCGGTTTCATGCAAAATAAAATTGGTAATATCTACTATATTGTTGATGGATTTTACGCCAATGGCATTTAATTTTTGCTGTAGCCATTTTGGGCTATCCGTTACCGTTATATTGTTGATGCTAATACCTGCATATCTTTTACAGCCCGAAGTATTGAGTATTGTTACTTCTATGGGAGCCGTAGGGGTGTCGGGTTTAAAATTATTTTTAAAAGGAAGTTTAACACGGGCATCCATTTTATCGTGATGAGAGAGGTATGCGCATACATCTTTTGCTACACCCAGGTGGCTCATGGCATCCATCCGGTTTGGTGTAAGGCCAATTTCAAAAATGCTGTCTTCGTAAGCATCATACAGGCTGGCAGCGGGTATGCCAATGGCAGTATCTGCCGGCAATACCATTATGCCCTCGTGGCTTGTGCCTACTCCTATTTCGTCTTCGGCACATATCATTCCTTCACTTTCTACAGACCTTATTTTAGCTTTTTTAATGGTAACGGGGTCGCCGGTAGCAGGGTAGATGGTAGTACCTACTGTTGCTACAATTACTTTTTGCCCGACAGCTACATTGGCTGCTCCACACACTATTTGAAGGGGCTGTGCACCACCCGTATTTACTGTAGTGATTTTTAATTTATCGGCATCAGGGTGTTTTTCGCAAGTAAGTACTTCGCCGGTAATTAAGCCTTTTAATCCGCCTTTTAGCGATTCATACAGATGCATACTTTCTACCTCAAGGCCTATAGAAGTGAGAATTTTACTTAGCTTTTCTGCATCTACTTTTACCGGCAGGTATTCACTTAGCCAGTTATAAGAAATAATCATGTATTAAAAATAATTTGGCTGCAAAGATAGTTTTTTTGCCCCCTTTTATTTCAGTAAAATGCCCTGTATAAACCCTTTTTTAAAATTGTATAGAATTTGCCTGAGAAATACAAGTGATAAAAAATAAAATAAAGGTGAAGAAAAAGAAATAGCCCCCGTATTTTTTGTTGATAAAATGCCTCCAATTCAAATTTGGGTGTAGGAAGACTGTGGATTTAACTGTTTATAACAGGTGAATAAACTAAATTTGGCTGTGGATTTAGGGTGGAAAAACAGTTATGTAAAGTTAATAACATGGTGAACTTAATTAACATTCCATATTTGCCATTAACTTAGCCGCCCTGTAAGTAAATGTAATTGAATGTAGTATAATACAAATATTAAAATGCGATTATGCATGATAGTTATTATAAATAAAATAAACCTACTAACCACTAAGTATATAGCAAAAAATGGAGTTAACTAATTTTAATAAAGACCGTAAGGGTATTCGCAAACCAAAGCTTGACCTTGGCAGCATGGTATTTGGCAAAGTACCACCGCAGGCCAAAGATTTGGAAGAGGCCATATTGGGAGCCATCATGCTTGAGAAGAGCGCTTTTGATACTGTTATTGAAATATTAAAACCAGAGTGTTTTTATGTAGAAGCTCATCAAAAGATTTATAAGGCCATGCAAAGCCTTGCTATCAAAAGCTTACCCATAGATATGCTAACGGTAGTAGAAGAATTAAAAGTAAGGGAAGAGCTTGATTTGGTGGGTGGGCCATATTATGTATCCAAGCTTACCAATGCCGTAGTTTCATCTGCCAATATTGATGCACATAGCAGGATTGTGTTGCAAAAATTTATTCAGAGAGAATTGATACGCATAAGTGGTGAGATAATTGGTGATGCCTATGAAGACAGTACAGATGTATTTGATATGCTGGATACTGCAGAGGGGAAACTTTTTGAAATTACAAATAATCATCTTAGAAAAAACTTTGATGATATAGATACGGTGCTGGTAAAAACCATGCAGCGAATAGAAGATATGCGAAATCGCCAGGATGATATAACCGGTGTGCCCACAGGATTTTCTTCGCTTGACCGTATTACTTATGGCTGGCAACCTACAGATTTAATCATATTGGCGGCAAGGCCATCGGTAGGTAAAACGGCATTTGCGCTTAACCTTGCCCGTTCGGCAGCATTGCATCCTACCAAGCCTACAGCTGTTGGCTTTTTTAGCCTGGAGATGAGTAGTAGCCAGTTGGTACAAAGAATTTTAAGCGCTGAAAGTGAAATATGGCTGGAAAAAATTGCCAGGGGTAAATTGGAAGAGCATGAAATGAAGCAGCTTTATAAAAAAGGAATAGACCGATTGAGTAAAGCTCCTATTTTTATAGATGACTCTGCAGCATTAAATATTTTTGAATTAAGAGCAAAATGCCGGAGGTTAAAAAATAAACACAATGTGGGTATCATTATTATTGATTACCTGCAATTGATGAGTGGAAGTGCAGACCGCAACAGCAACAGGGAGCAGGAGATAAGCAAAATATCAAGAGACTTAAAAGGGCTTGCTAAAGAATTGCAGGTGCCCATTATTGCGCTATCGCAATTGAGCCGTGAGGTAGAAAAAAGAAAAGAAGGTAATAAAATGCCACAGCTAAGCGACCTGAGAGAATCCGGAGCCATTGAGCAGGATGCAGACATGGTAATGTTCTTATACCGACCAGAGTATTATGATATTACTGCCAACGAAATGGGAGATAACAATAAAGGAGAAACGCATGTAAAAATTGCAAAGCATAGAAACGGAAGCCTTGAAACCATTAAGCTACGGGCATTACTGCATATTCAAAAATTTGTAGAAGATGAAGAAGGCAGTGATTTTAACCCGGGGCACACAGGTGGTGGTAACTGGAAACCTGTAAATACAAGTGGCGGGCAAGATGGCGAAGCCAGAATGTATATTCAGAAAGGTAGTAAAATGAATGATGGCGAGTATGATGAGGATGCGCCGTTTTAAAAAATAATTTTTTTATAGGAAAAGGAAGAATGAATTAATTTTCATTCTTCTTTTTATTGTAGAGTAATCATTTATTTTAAAGCTGCATCGGCAATTGTATTGAGTACATTCAGTGTTACTTTTTTTACTAAATCATTGATGGTAATGCTTAAGGCTGTAAAGAAAAGTAATAAAATAATACATTAAAAAAATAACAACATAGTAAAATGTCTCTACCTATATTTTATTATCATCAGCCGGTAGAAAATCTACATCAAATTGAGTTAGATGAAACTGCTTCAAAACATATAGTGCAGGTATTGCGTATGCAGCAAGGGGAGCAATTGCAACTTACGGATGGAAGGGGAAATATGCATTTGGCAGAAATAGCCGGCAGTAACCGGAAGAGATGCCCTGTAAAAATTTTAGAAACTGTAAAACATTCAAAGCCTGCCAGGGAAGTAACTATTGCCATTTCATTGATAAAAAACAACAGCCGGTTTGAATGGTTTTTAGAAAAAGCAACTGAGATAGGTGTAACTGCAATCATACCAATTATAAGTGAGCGTACGGAAAAACAACATTTCAGAATTGAGAGGATGCAAGCCATATTGGTAAGCGCTATGTTGCAGTCAAAGCAAACATGGCTGCCTGCTTTAGCAGAGCCTGTAAAGTATTTGCAATTAATAAATACTGCTATTGATGCTAAAAAAATGATAGCTTATTGCGAAGAAACGGAAAACAGAAAATCTATAATAACTGAAGCACCACTGCCCGGCCA
This sequence comes from Bacteroidota bacterium, assembly GCA_018268135.1. GTDB lineage: Bacteria > Bacteroidota > Bacteroidia > Chitinophagales > Chitinophagaceae > Ferruginibacter. The sequence continues at coordinate 28,835 of JAFDXD010000164.1, read as the reverse complement.
TAAACTGGTGCTGATAGGGCCGGAGGGAGATTTTACACCGGGAGAAATACAAACTGCTCTCGCCAATAATTTTATACCTGTATCGCTCGGCCATACCCGCCTTCGTACAGAAACAGCCGGCATTGTGGCTGCCAGCCTGCTCTGCAATCTTTAGTGAGCAGAATCGTCTTTGTAAAGCTCCGGATTATTTATTTGCAAGGTGGGGTCGTTTAATTTTACAATATGTTTTTTTTCTCTTTTTATGCGTACCATATTTAGTACTTCTACCAAAAAAGAAAAAGCCATACCGAAGTACACATAGTTTTTTAAATGCAGGTCTTCGGCCTTTTGGCTATCCCAGCCTTCTATTACAAGGGTTAAGCCAATCATTACCAAAAAAGAAAGCGCCAGCATTTTTAAGGAAGGATGCTTGTGTATGAATGAGGAAATAGCCGGGCTAAATAAAAACATGATGAACATGGCAATGATAACAGCCGCAATCATAATTTCAACATGCTTGGCCGTACCGCCTGCTGTAATGATGCTATCGAATGAAAAAACAGTATCTATCAGCATGATTTGCACAATGGCTTTGCCAAATGTGAGGGTTCCTTTATTTGCATTTTCTGCATTGGGATCTTCGCCTTCTAACTTATGGTGTATTTCTGTAACGGTTTTATAAATAAGAAAAAGCCCACCTGCCAGCATTACCAGGCTTGCAATATCGAAACCTTTTCCATACACGGTGATGACGGGCTTGCCTTTTTGACTAAGCAGCCAGCCCAATGCCAGTAAAAGTAAACTGCGTATAATGATGCCCGTTATCATCCATACCCGGCGGGCGCTTTTTTCTTTTTGCTGAGGCAGGCGATTGATAATGATGCTGACGAAAATGACATTATCTATGCCTAAAACTATTTCGAGAAGTACCAGAATAAAAAAACTGATGATACTTTCGGATGTGAATAAATGTTCCATTTAATTTTTTTATAACCGAAAAGACGCAAAGTAAAATATTAATAGCGAATTGGAAAAAGTGTTTATTAATATTTCATTACAATTGGGCGGTAATATGATTTGCAATATTCTTAATGATGGCGGGGCCTTCGTAAATAAAACCCGTCCAAACCTGTACGAGTGAGGCTCCTGCTTTTATTTTTTCAAGAGCATCGGGGCCGGTAAAAATTCCACCGCTTGCTATGATGGGTATTTGGCCATTTGTTTGCTGATAAATATATTGTACTAATTGTGTGCTTTGCTTTTTTAAAGGCTGCCCGCTAAGGCCTCCGGCGCCTATTTTATTTAAATCAGCTTGTGGCGTAAGCAGGCCATCCCTGTTTATAGTAGTATTGGCCACTACAAGGCCATCTAAATTTATTTCTTTAGCAAGGCTTATTACATCATCTACCTGCTCTATAGTGAGGTCTGGCGCTATTTTTAATAGAATGGGCCTGCTGATATTTTTTGATGCATTTACCTGCTGCAGGTTGGTTAATATTTTTCTTAAAGATTCTTTTTCCTGCAAGGCTCTTAAGCCGGGAGTGTTGGGCGAGCTAACATTTACTACAAAATAATCTACCCAATCATGCAGGGCAATAAAACATTTTTCATAATCAAGCCAGGCATCATCGTTGGGGGTAACTTTATTTTTGCCAATATTGCCACCGATGATGAGTGAATTTTTAGAATTGGTAGCGGAATCGTTCTTAAGCTGCCATTCTTTGAGCCTGGCTGCTACTGCTTCCACTCCATCATTATTAAAGCCCATGCGGTTTATTAGGGCTTTATCTTTTGGAAGCCTGAATAATCTTGGGGTATCGTTGCCTGCTTGCGGCAGAGGAGTAACCGTACCAATCTCTACAAACCCAAAGCCGAGGGCTTGTAGTTCGTTTAAATATTTTGCATTTTTATCAAAGCCGGCAGCCAGGCCTACTTTATTGAGAAAGGGCTTGTTAAATATAGTGGTAACCTTATTGCCTGCCCCGGGCTGGTATTTTTTTTGTATCCATTTTTTTGCCAAACCATTGCTGCACAATAATCTTAAGGCATTCATTGCAAAGTGGTGTACTTTTTCTGCATCAAAAAGAAATAATACCGAGCGGATAAATTTATACATGGCTGCAAAAATAAGTTACTGTTTTTAGTTTTTTGTTTTGATTAGAAATAATAACTTTGATTCATAAAGTTGCATAAACAACCATTTTTTTAAATAAGAAATAAAAATGGTTATTGCTCCATAAAATTACTAACGTACAAGAGTGCGACGCCAATGAAGCTGATTAGCGATTTGCAGCCGGGTACATAAAAAAAATATTATGCAGGAAGCATACATTGTAGCAGGGTATAGAACTGCTATTACAAAAAGTAAAAAAGGTGGATTTAGATTTACAAGGCCTGACGACCTGGCAATAGAAGTGATACAGGGCCTGCTGGCATCTGTACCTCAGTTGGATAAAAGCCGTGTGGATGATGTGATAGTAGGCAATGCTGTACCAGAGGCGGAGCAGGGCTTGCAGGTGGGAAGAATAATTGCTGCTAAAGCGGTTGGCTTTAGTGCGCCGGGCATTACTATTAACCGCTATTGTGCCAGTGGGCTTGAAAGTATTGCCCTGGCAACGGCAAAAATAAGAACAGGCATGGCGGAGTGTATTATTGCAGGTGGTACGGAGAGCATGAGCCTGGTGCCAACATCGGGCTGGAAGACGGTACCCTCGTACAGTATTGCCAAAGAAGAGCCTGATTATTATTTGGGCATGGGCCTTACAGCCGAAGCGGTGGCTAAAGAGTATAATATTAGCCGGGAAGATCAGGATGCTTTTAGTATGAATAGTCATAAGAAAGCGGGCAATGCTATTAAGGAAGGATATTTTAAAAGTGGTATTTTGCCCATCAATGTAGAGCAGGTGTATGTAGATGAAAAGGGCAAACGCAAAACAAAAAATTATGTGGTAGATACTGATGAGGGAGTACGGTATGATACAAGTATGGAAGGGCTTGCAAAACTAAAACCTGCATTTGCTGCAGGGGGAGTAGTTACGGCTGGCAACTCATCTCAAACCAGTGATGGCGCTGCTTTTGTGCTGGTGATGAGTGAAAGGATGATACATGAACTGGGATTGAAACCCATTGCCCGTCTGGTAAATTGTGCAAGCGCAGGAGTACACCCACGCATAATGGGTATTGGCCCGGTAGAGGCTGTGCCCAAAGTGTTAAAGCAAGCCGGAATGAGCCTTGCAAATATTGATTTGATAGAATTGAATGAGGCTTTTGCTTCGCAATCGCTGGCGGTAATACGAACCTTAGGCCTTAATAATGATATAGTAAATATAAATGGCGGAGCTATTGCATTGGGGCATCCATTGGGATGTACGGGTTGTAAACTTACCATTCAGATTATAAATGATATGAAGCGATTAAAGAAAAAATATGGTATTGTAACAGCCTGTGTAGGCGGTGGCCAGGGCATTGCAGGCATTATTGAAAATATTGATTAAGAAAATATCTACTGTAGCAATGCTTATTGATGAGAGCAATTGCAAATATAAATGCCCATTTATTTAATGGGCATTTATATTTGTTTTAATCATTGCCAAAAATATTTTTACTTTAATCAAACTCTTTGGGCAGGTGCGTTTCAAAATCTTCATCATACTTTACAAAGAAATAAAGGTAAAGAGTGCGGCTAAGGCGCATGAGCCAGGGCTGAAGTATTATCAACAATAAACCATTAACGCCGAGCCAGTAAAAGATTCTGTTGTCTTCTGTAGAAATGCCGATTAACACCCACCAGGCTATAAATGTAGCTACAGATATAGCTACTGTTAATGCATAGCTTACATAACCGGTGCCATACCAAAAGCCGGGTTCCATATCAAATTTTTGCCGGCACTCGGGGCAATGATCATACATATCAAAAATATGTTTGAGAGATAAATTTTTATATGCATTGCTACTTTTATACATGGGCCCTTTGCGGCAGCGGGGGCAGCGCATGGTAAATACGCTCCACAAATAACCGGGCTTTGAAAGTTTATTATTTTTTGCCATTTTTTTTATTTGAACTTTACTTTAAAATATAACATTATCAGGCTCATGATTAATACCATGCTGTTGGTATAAATAATGGCAGCATCCATTACTAGTATGCCATAAGTAAGCCACATAGATACACCCAATATCAATAGCATTAGCATAAACATTGAGATATCTTTTGCAGATTTTGTTTTCCATATTTGAATTACCTGTGGTAAAAAAGTAATGGAAGTAATAGTGCCTGCTGCTAAGCCTAATAGTTGTAATGCGCTCATAGTATTAATTTTTGGATACAGAATTTTCTTTTGCAATATTAATAATAGCCGGGCTAATTTTTTTTCTTTCGCCAATTTGCTGGCGCCACATGGCATAATACAACCCTTTTTCCTCTAAAAGTTTTTCGTGAGAGCCGGTTTCTACTACTACGCCTTTTTCCAATACATAAATTCTGTCGGCATGCATAATAGTACTTAAGCGATGTGCAATTAAAATAGTGATTTGCTCTTTTAAGGACGAAATATTTTTGATGGTATTAGTGATTTCTTCTTCGGTGATAGAATCGAGGGCAGAAGTAGCTTCATCAAAAATTAATATGTGCGGATTGCGAAGCAGTGCACGAGCAATGGAAATTCGTTGTTTTTCGCCTCCGCTTAATTTTAAACCGCCTTCGCCAATCATAGTATCTAACCCATGCTCTGCCCTTGCAAGCAATTGTGTACAGCTTGCTTTTTGTAAAGCGTCATTCAATTGAGTTTCGCTTGCAGATGGATTTACAAACATTAAATTTTCTTTAATGGTGCCGCTAAAAAGGTTGGTATCCTGTGTTACAAAACCTATTTGCTTGCGCAAGTCGTCAAAAGAAATTTCTGTTTCATCAAGTTGATTGTATAAAATTTTGCCTTGTTGAGGGCGGTAAAGCCCTACTAATAATTTCATCAGGGTAGATTTGCCTGAGCCTGAGGGGCCAACAAAGGCAATGGTTTCGCCATTTTGAACAGTAAAACTAATATTATCAATGGCCCGGTGTGTGGCGCTATTGTGTTTAAATATTACGTTATTAAAAGCCAGGGTCTCTATATTTCCCAAAGGAATGGGGTGGAGAGGCTCCGCTTCGGGTGTACGCTTCATCAGGTTGTCAAAATTTATTAATGAAGCTTCTGCTTCTCTGTATGAAATGATGATATTGCCTATTTCCTGCAATGGGCCAAAAATAAAAAATGAATAAAAAATCATGGTAAGGTATTGCCCCGGTGTAATGGTATTTTTAAAAACCAGGTAGAGCAATGTAAAGAGGATGAACTGCCTCAAAAGATTGATAAAAGTACCTTGCACAAAACTTAGCATTCTGATACTTTTCACTTTTTTAAGTTCCAGCCCCAATATTTTGTATGTGTTTTTATTTAGCCTTTCTACTTCCTGATTGGTAAGGCCAAGGCTTTTTACCAGTTCAATATTCCGCAGGCTTTCGGTGGTGCTGCCGGCAAGTGCATTGGTTTCTTTTACAATATTTTTTTGTATGCCTTTTATTTTTCGGCTAAGCAGGCTGGTGAGCCAGCTCAATAATACAGCACCAATTAAATAAACTACTACAATAGACCAGTGAAGAGTAAAAGCATAAATGGTAACAAATATTAACCCGATAAAAATGACGAAAACGATATTGATAAATGATGTAATAAATTTTTCGGTATCGGTTCTTACTTTGGTAAGGATGCTTAGGGTTTCGCCACTACGCTGGTCTTCAAAATCGGCATAGGGGAGTTTAAGGCTGTGTTTTAAACCGTCTGTAAAAATGTTGGCGCCAAATTTTTGAATAACAACATTGCTGAAATAATCCTGAAATGCCTTGGCAATTCGGCTTACCATTGCAACGCCTATTAAGATGCCCAGATATTTTAATACCTGCATTATATACGCATGCTCTGTACGGGGAATGGTTTTAGCTTTATCGTAATACTGCGGATGTATTACAAAAAGATCAATAAGCTTACCGGCAAAGTAGGGGTCAAGCAATGAAAATACCTGGTTGATGGCAGCCATGGTAAGCGAAATGACCACCAACCATTTTAATGGTTTTAAATAATGTAACAATATTTTCATTGACTATACCTTTTATTGTAAAATAAGATAGTTTGCAAAATTACATTGAAAAATGGCTAAGAATAGAAAAAAGAGTAATATCCATTTTGTATGAAGATGTTACAGCTTTTCTTTTGTTATAATTATCAATGGGCAAGTTGTATAAAAAGTGAGGAATAGTTTGTATATTTTAACTTTGCAATAATATAAATTTCCCAGCTTAATATTATGAATACAACCATGAATGAGAATGATAAAATAAATAAGTTTTATGCGATTAGCGTAAGTGCTTTGACTTTTTTAATACCCTTAATAGGCATAATAGCAGAGTATTATAGTTCCAATGTAAGACTGAATATTGGTTTACTGGGTAAATGGTTTATTTTTTCGGCTGTTGGGCTTCGGTTGTTTTTGGCAGGGATAAAACAGGTTTTTAATCCTGAATTTACAGCAAAGCAAATTTTTAATCTTGATAATCCTGATTGTTTTCCCATCCTTCGGGAATTAGGATTTGCAAATATCTGTTTTGGAATAGTGGCGATAATTTCTTTGTTTAAACCTGATTGGAGAATTGTAAGTGCATTTGCAAGTGGGCTTTATTTTGGAATAGCAGGATTGCAACATGCAATTAAAAAAGAGTCAGGCATCAATGAAAAATTTGCTTTATGGACAGACCTTTTTATTTTCATTATACTTCTGATCTATTTTATAAATTCTATATGACAAATTTGAAAATATTTAAGATATGTGTAACTTTTTTTGAATAATCAATTGTAATAAAAATCAAAACGGTGATAAGTAATTTTAGTACAACATTGGAATTGCAGGCAACTTCTACTGGCGCAGATATGCAGCATGGCATTTGTGCAATACGTATCTGTGCATTTGAAACTATTTGATTTTATTGGTAATTTTTTTAGTGAGTCAGGTTATAGAAAGTTCCGGTTGCTGAGGACAGCAACCGGTAAGAAAGGTTGAAGAACTTTTACTAAATAAAAAAGTAGTGTGGATAGTAACAGATTCATTGATTGACCTTCCGGCATTAAAGAATAAAACGGAGTGGATTAATACAAAAATTGTGTGGGAAATAGCTGATAGGAGTAATTTCACTACATTAAAACTTACACATTTTGGCTTAACACCACAGGTAGAGTGTTATGAAATTTGTATAGCCGGATGGGGTCAATTCACCAATAGCCTCACTGATTTTATTAATACAGGCGTAGGTAAACCTTTTAGAGAACCTGAATGATGGAAAATAATTTACAGAAACAGGCTTGGGTATTTTAATTTCAAACCTTTATTTTTATTAGAGGTTTCTTTATTTTTTTGTCTTGATACAAAAGAAATAAAAAATTAAGGCTGAAAAAAATTAAAACTTAAATTTTGCAGAATACATTGAATTAGCCGGAGCATTTATTTATGTGGGCTGTTTAAATATTTTTGATGAATAATTTCGCCTACGGGTCTTCCTTCTATTTTACTTTCTAACCATGATATGATATCGAGATAGGCAAATGACCGGGTTTCGAAACGGTTTTTTTCTAAATGCTTTATTTTTTTTAGAAAATCTTTTAGCTCCGATTGTAATTGCTGAGGTTTTAATTTAAATGAATGGCGCAAAAAACTAAAGATGGCTTCTTCTACAATTGTTAAGTTTTTTAGCTTGGCCATAAAGCGATATACTGATTTTATCAGTGGTTCCAGTATTTCTTCATTACCTAATTCATAATGGCAAAGCAAATGCATAAGCCGGGCATAGCACTGTAAATCGTTTCGGAGGCCATAAGGGTTATCATTTATTATTTTATGCAGATAGTCAATTGCCCTGCTATAATTGCCATCGCCAAAGTAAAGAGATGCAAATTTGTAATTAAATACTACGATACGGTGATTGTCAACAAAGAGAGCATATTCTTTTAATTTGTTTTCAATTTCGGGCACAATGCTTACACCTTCTTTAAAATTACCCGTCATCAGGCACCAGTTTATTTTTGCGCTGTTGATATAAATAGAAGTGTGTGTACGAAAATTATCATGTTGGTTGGCAATGGGTGTTTTGGCAAATTCTTCAAATTGCCTTAGCGTAATACTAAAATTTTTGAAATTTCTTAAATCAAAATGTGCATTTAAAACAGTATGCATTCCTTTGATGTAATGGCCGGTTTCTACCGCTACCATTACTTCATGTTCTTTATATAGCTCAATCCATTTTTGGCTATATCGATAGTACATTAAAAAATCCTGCCGAATAAAGCTGTACCAGCAATAGCTTTGATACAAATAAAGTTTTTCGTAAAACCCGGTGATGGCATTTGCATTGGCTGGCAGAGATTCTTTAAAAAATTTACGAATACCTTTTTCGTCTTCTACATTGCGTGCATGGCCGTTTTTTATATACCACCTGTATAGTAATAATGCAAGGTTAGACAGGCGGGTAACCCTGTCAATATGTTCGCTGATGGCAATGGCTTCGCTTGCCATTTCCTCTGTTTTTTCAAGCGAGCTTCGGGTAATATGCAGTGTTTCAATTTTTTTTTCGAGTGAAATAGCCTGTACCAAAAAATTCATTTTTTGATTGGCCCTTGCCATTTCTTTTGCTCTTTCTAAAATGTGAAGGCTTTGTATTTTTAATCCCTTGTTATAAAGCAGGCGGGCATTGTCTAAATGTTCACTCAGCTTTAAATCAATATTGTCATTGGTTTTTAACAGGCGAAGGCTTGCAAGCAATTGTTTGTATAAATGGGTCTTTAGGTTAGAAAATTGTGGTTTGGTAAAATCACTGAGCGTTTTTAGCAATTGCTTTTCATCATATTCTGATTGGCGGTCTATGGCATCAAATAGCCGTATTATTTTAAGGTCTTCTTTTGATGAACTTCTTTTAATATAAAGCTTAAAATGCCTTTTCTCAGATTTTTCAAGTGAGTGTATCAACTGGAAGAGCGTGTCAGAAAAATTGTAAAGCATTTTAATTTATTTATACAATCAACCTTAAAAATAAATTAAATCATTTGATTGAAAATAAAAATTCTTTACCAGGTTTAAATGAAATGCCTGCAAGTAGGTTTTACAGGCAGGCATTTTCGTTTTCAGTTAAAATTTTATTAAAGCGCCGCTATTTCAAAATTTTGAATGTACTGGCTTTTTTGACTTACTTTATACGATTTTGTACGGTTTGTTTTTAGCGATGTTATTTCAAAAGTAAGGCTAAAATCCGGTGAGCTTAATTCTTCTTCACTAATATCTAACCGATATTTGCGAGACAAATTGGCGCCGTTTAATTTTTCAGAAAAAATTTCATAGCCGTTACTGTTTTTTACTACAATATCGTAAGTATCTGACTCAGTATTATTTAAATCTAATTGAAATACGGGTTGTTTTTTTACGCTTCCTAAAAATTTAATTTCTGTAGGATTGTTGGTAATTGGTTTTGCATATACGCCTTGTGTAGCTCCCATTAAAAATAGGGTTGATAAGCCTAATGCGATTCTTTCTGTTTTTTGAATAGTGTGGTTCATATCTGTTGTTTTTTTTTGAATGTTAGTATGAATTGTTATTTTATTTTCATACAAGCAATCAATCATAATGCAAAAGTAACTGGCCTTGTATGCCCGGGCAAACCAAATAAAAGAGTGTTATGGCATCTTAAACAGAAGGTGAGTGCTTTGAAATCCTTTACTGTATTGAGTTTTAAAAATTTTACTTAAATATGCCCAAACAGGCTTTTTTTAAAGATTGCAGTACATTCTTAAGTATTATTTAATATTTTGGTAACATTTAGGAATGATTTTTTCTTTTCAAATTACCTGACAAAAAATCAAGTAAGCCGGTTTTACTTTTTAACTTTATTACAAATTTTATTTATGAAATTACCTGTAAAGCAATATCCGTTTTATTTTAAAAGCACTGTAGTATTATTTGGCTTAGTGTTGCTTAGCATTTCTCTTTATACCTTACGTGATATTCTTTCACCCATTGCATTTTCCTTAATTATGGCAATTTTATTAAACCCGTTGGTTAATAAAATGCAGAAAAAGGGAATTCATAAAGTTGCGGCAATCATCATTGCACTTACGCTTGCTATTTTGGTAGTATCGGGTATTTTATTTTTTATTACTACACAATTCATAAGCTTCGGAGACAATCTTCCTGCCTTTAAAGAAAGTTTCAATCAGCATTTTTCACAATTACAGCACTGGTTGGCCACCGAAATGAATGTTACAATTGCCAGGCAACAAAAAATGATTTCGGATGCCTTGAGCAGCAGCCAGGCAATTGTAGGGAAAACACTGGGTACTGCATTAAGCACCATTGGATTTTTTGTGCTGGTGCCTATTTATATTTTTTTATTGCTTTATTATAAAAATTTAATTCTAAATTTTTTGCATGAAGTATTTGCAGAAGAAAATTCTGATAAAGTATCTGAAGTGCTTGGAGAAACAAAAGCAGCCATACAAAGCTATATGGTGGGGCTTTTATTAGAAGCATTGGTGGTGGCGGCAATGAACGTAACCGCCTTATTATTGTTAGGTGTACAATACGCTGTTTTGCTTGGTGTTATTGGGGCATTGCTAAATTTTTTGCCCTATATCGGAGGATTGGTTGCAATTATTTTGCCGGTATTAATTTCCGTAGTTACCAAAGACGGATTAACCATACCAATATTAATAATAGCTGCTTATTCATTAATTCAATTTATAGATAATCATTTTTTGGTTCCTTTATTAGTATCATCAAGAGTAAAAATAAATGCATTTTTTTCAATAGTGATTGTACTGCTTGGTGGAGCATTGTGGGGAATGTCAGGAATGTTTTTATCTATTCCGTTTTTGGCCATACTAAAAATTATTTTCGACAGGCTTCCCGAAATGAAACCCTGGGGCAGGCTACTGGGCGATGAAGTACCTACCAGGATAAAACGTAAAAGAATAAAGAAACAAGTGGCCAATAACCTGGCAAATGCAGATGCTGCTGCAGAAAAAACAAATTTGTAAATGAACAAATTGTAAATTTATTAATAAAACTTACGACGATGAATTACAAAGATATTGCGTCCTTAATAGGAAAAGAAAATGAAGGATTGCTGACACATAAGTGTAAAACAATAGTAAAGAGCCAGCTTATTTTGCCTGGCCCTGATTTTATTGACAGAGTATATGCCTTGTCAGACAGGAATATCCCTACATTAAATAATTTATCAAGAATATTTAATACCGGCAGGCTTTCAGGCACGGGTCATTTATCCATATTGCCGGTTGACCAGGGCGTAGAACATAGTGCTGGAGCATCTTTTGCGCCAAATCCAATTTATTTTGATCCCGAAAATATTATTAAGCTTGGCATAGAAGGAGGCTGCAATGCAGTAGCTACTACATTTGGAGGATTGGGTATTATGGCAAGAAAATATGCTCATAAAATTCCGTTTATTGCAAAAATAAATCACAATGAATTGCTTACTTACCCCAACAAGTTTGACCAAACCATGTATGGTACGGTTAGAGAAGCCTGGAATCTTGGCGCTGCAGCAGTAGGCGCTACTATTTATTTTGGATCAGAACAATCAGACCGTCAGATAGTAGAAGTACCAAAAGCCTTTGCTGAAGCTCACGAGTTAGGAATGGCTACTGTACTTTGGTGTTATTTACGCAACGATGCTTTTAAAAAAGGAGGGGTAGATTATCATGTATCTGCAGACCTTACCGGTCAGGCTAATTATTTAGGAGCTACTATACAGGCAGATATTATTAAGCAAAAATTGCCAGAAAATAATGGAGGCTACAAAGCACTCAATACCGGTGGTAGCAGCTATGGCAAATTAGATAACCGGATTTATACCAAACTTACTACCGACAACCCAATTGATCTTTGCCGATACCAGGTAGCTAATTGCTACATGGGCCGTGCCGGGCTTATCAACTCTGGTGGCGCATCTGATGGTGATAAAGATTTAAAAGAAGCAGCTTTAACGGCTATTATAAATAAACGGGCCGGCGGTACAGGCCTCATCTCCGGCAGAAAATCTTTTCAGAAACCAATGAAAGATGGCGTAGAATTACTGCATACCATTCAGGATATTTATTTGTCAAAAGAAATTACGGTAGCTTAGCTGCAATTGTTTTTTTAATAAACTCCGAAATAATTACAGGTTTATTATACACCATTAAATGCCCGGCACCGGGCACTTTTACATTGGGCTTTACAAATAATATGGGTAGTGCAATATCTCTTGTGCCATGTATATGATACAGGTTTGACAGGGTAACAGTATTTTTCCAATTCAATATTTTTTCAATTGCCCATTTTAAAAAAACGGGATCCGCATCCTGCATAATGTCGGCCAAAACTTTTTTATCCTTAATATTTTCTGTGCCAAAATACCAGTTGCTAAAGTAAGTTGGTGTTTTAAAAAAACTTACCGGTATTATTTTTTGCAATCCCAGCCTGCCGGCAATCCGGTAATAAAATGGCAGCTCACTTTTGGTTTTAGCAGATGAAATGAGAATGATTTTTTCGGTATATATTATTTTTCCAATTTCTATGGCAAGCATACCGCCAAATGAAAGGCCAATAATGATGGGGCTGTTAGAAGTAATTTTTTGCGATATTCTTTTTGCATACTCTTCTATGGCTTCTTTTGGTAGAGGCGTTATCCAATCTACAAAATGTACTTCCATACCCTCAAAGTCAAGATTCTGAAAAATTCTTTTGTCGGCGCCTAGTCCGCTAAATATGTATATATGCTGCATTAATAAAAAAAACCTTTGTAAGTCTGTATAAACTTACAAAGGTTTTTATGCAATTACTAAAACTTTTTTTTTCAATCAATATTTTGCAGGCATACCCTGCTTAGGAATAGATGATTTAATAAACGCCCTTATTTGGTCATTGGCTTCTACTAAATCGGGCTTGCGCAGGTAAAGCATGTGCCCGCTACGATAGCCATGCCAGCTTATGCGATCATTAAGTTTGCCGCTTGGGTCTAATTGCCAAAGGCTATATTTTGCATTAAAATAATCGCAGGCGCCATCATAATAACCCGACTGTACCATTAAGTGCAGATAAGGGTTTTGAGCCATTGCCTGGCGTAGATTTTCGCCCGTTCTGTCGCCTTTATTATTCCAGGGATACACATTGCCAAACATGTTGTATTTAAGATCTGTTTTAAAATTAAGTTCATCTCTCAAATAAATATTAATGGCCGGAGTAAAAGAGTGCAGCCATGAGGTTAACTCTGCATTATAATCCGGGCTATCGCCTGCATCCTGTCTGTCAATGCCTTTATACCTCGAGTCGAGCCTGCCGATAGTGAACCCTTTATCACGTAATAATTCTTTCCAATAAAAATCGGCGGGTATATCAAGATTGTGTTGTAAAATTACTTTTTTAGAAAGCCCACTGTACATAGCCATTTTAGTTGCTATGGCATCTTTATCTGTAGCGCTTAATGAGCTTCCCTTAGCCATTGCAGGCAATAGTTCGTCAATGGTAAATTTTTCTACATCAGGTAAAAAACTGGTAAGATCTTTTTGTTGCAAATCGCTGCCAAGCGCCTTGTGATACCAGGCAGTAGCCGAAAAATAAGGAAGCAATAATGATTGCTCTACCGGTCCTTTGCGTTCAATACCAAGGTCAGTAGGAGATACCAATATCACGCCATTGAGGTACATCCATTCTGCATTTTGCAACTCAAGCGCCAGGCCCGAAACCCTTGTGGTGCCATAGCTTTCGCCAATTAAATATTTGGGAGATGCCCACCTGTTTTTTCTGGTTACAAATGTATTGATCCATTCTGCCAGGTAGTGTATATCTTCATTTACTCCAAAAAATTTACTTCCTGCCACATCTTTACTTACCGGGCGAGAAAATCCAGTGTTTACAGGATCTATATACACAATGTCTGCTACATCAATAATACTATAATTGTTATCATGCAGGCCATAGGGTTGCAATGGATACCCTTCTTCATCTACATTTAAAATCCGTGGGCCGGTATAGCCAATTTCCATCCATACAGATGGAGTGCCGGGGCCGCCATTAAACGAAATTATCAATGGCCTCGATGCTCTATCGGTAACGTCTGTACGCTCATAATAAGTATAGAATACAGATGCATCTGCTTTGCCATCATCATTCCACACGGGCATAGTGCCTGCCGTGGCAGTGTAAGGAATGCGTACACCCTTTACCGTTATTTCGTGTCGGGTGGTTACACTGGTATCTGTATTTACCATGCGGTTGTACACTACCGGTTTATCTGCAGCAGGTGCTGCTTCTGCCTGCGGTTTTCTTTGTGCAAATGAAGCGCCTGAATATAGTATCAGTACAGCAATAGGAATAATAAATTTTTTCATCAATTAGTATTTTAGTGTAAATGTGTAATTTAAGAAATTGCCTTGATTTTATAGAAGGCATTTGGCTGGATGGTATTACAAACCTGCTGACTGGTAGCAGGTAGATGGGCTGCAAGATTATTTGAGCCCCAATTGCGCCTTATACCTTGCAATGGTATTATTGGCTTCTATTAATTGCTTCTTTACCTGGTGCAACTCTGGCTTGCCGGCTTTTAGCAATGCTTCTGTTTCTTCATTGTTTTTTTGCAAAAGCAAAATATCGTTGTCCATTTGTTTGATAATTTGGTTGGCCGCCTTCAATTTTTTTTCAAATTCTCTTTCTGCCTGCTCTTTAGCATTGAGGGTAAACAATACTTCTTTTTGTGCATTTTCTTTCATCAGCTTCTCTCTTTCCCAGCTACCATTGGCGCTATTTTCCGACTTTTTTATTTTTACAACTGTAGCACTTCGCCATACCCAGGCTATGGCAAAGCCAAGTATAAAAGCCACAGCAGCGTATATCATTATTTCAATCACTAATTTTTTATTTTTTTACAGTGCAAAATATTTCATTTTTTGCGGAAAATAAATGATAGCACTCAAGTTTTTAGTTGTCATAATCATAAAATAAAAACATAAGAAGGTATTTTGGCTAACAGCAATTTTTTTTTGCACTTGCCTTTTGCTTCTTTAATGCATGGCTGATGATCAAAATAAATTACAATCCAAATACTTATTGAGTATTTTTTTGCATCAAAAAAAATCTTAGCCTCCCCAGCCTTCCCTGTCAAGGCTCCTGTATTGAATGGCTTCTGCAAGGTGCTCCGGCTTAATGTCATCGCTTGCAGCAAGGTCGGCAATGGTACGGCTTACTTTTAAAATACGGTCATAGGCTCGGGCGCTCAGGTTCAATTTTTCCATTGCTGTTTTTAATAAATTTTGCCCCACGGTAGATATGGTACAAATTTCTTTTAAGGTTTGGCTGCTCATTTGAGCATTGGCATATACCCCTGGTAAATTTTTATACCGTGCCGCTTGTATATCACGGGCATTTATTACACGTGCTCTTATCTTTTCACTTTTTTCAAAATTTTGTTCAGACGAAAGCTCGCTAAATGCCACCGGTGTTACTTCTACATGCAGGTCTATCCTGTCTAACAATGGCCCCGATATTTTGCTCAAATATTTTTGCACCACACCGGGGCCGCAGGTACATTCTTTTTCGGGATGGTTGAAATAGCCGCAAGGGCAGGGGTTCATACTGGCTACCAGCATAAAGCTTGCCGGAAAATCTAATGCAATTTTTGCCCGGCTAATGGTTACCCTTCTTTCTTCCATTGGTTGCCGCATCACTTCCAAAACGGTTCTTTTAAATTCGGGCAATTCATCTAAAAATAAAACTCCATTATGTGCCAATGATATTTCGCCCGGCTGCGGATTGCCCCCGCCACCCACCAGCGCTACATCAGAAATGGTATGATGCGGCGATCTAAAAGGGCGTTTACTCACCAGCGTTGCATTCTCCGGAAGTTTGCCTGCTACGCTATGTATTTTTGTAGTTTCCAATGCCTCCTGTAATGTAAGCGGTGGCAGTATGGTGGGTAATCTTTTTGCAAGCATAGTTTTGCCCGCCCCCGGAGGGCCTATCAATATTGCATTGTGGCCACCTGCTGCTGCTATTTCAAGGGCACGTTTTATATTTTCCTGCCCTTTTACATCGCTAAAATCTATGTCAAAATTACTCTGTGCATTTGCAAATTCTTCCCGTGTATTTACATAAGTAGGTTGCAGGCTTGTTTCATCTTTAAAAAAATTAATTACGTCATTTATATGCGATACCGCATATACTTTTAAATTATTTACCATGGCAGCCTCTTTAGCATTGGCAGCCGGAAGTATCAATCCTTCAAACTGTTCTTTACGTGCCTGTATGGCAATGGGCAATGCACCTTTAATGGGGCGCAAGCTGCCATCAAGGCTTAGTTCGCCCATTAATACAAATTTTTCTAAACGCTCGGGGTTTTCAATTTGCTCTGTAGCGGCAAGGGTACCAATGGCAATAGGAAGGTCAAATGCAGAGCCTGTTTTTTTAATATCAGCCGGCGCTAAATTTACCACAAGCTTTGTACGGGGCATGTAATATTGATTGCTTTTAATGGCGCTTTCTACTCTTTGCAAACTTTCTTTTACAGCATTATCAGGCAGGCCTACTATAAAATAATGCTGCCCCTGATTGTTTACATTTACCTCTACCGTAATGGTGATGGCTTCTACGCCATATACAGCACTGCCAAAAGTTTTCACAAGCATACTTTGCTTTTTTGCAATGTAATAAAAATATGCTTTTCAAAATACAATTGGCGCTTTCAGCTTTTGCAAAGTATCAGCAGTTGCCCACCGCCCGCTTTCAATATTTTTTGCAGGCCAACCCGCCCATCTAAATGCAAAAAGGATTTACAGCTAAGCGGTGCAGCCCTTCAGCAGTAAATCTTTTTTCAGCAAAAAAAATGAGAAACTGTCTTATAATTTTTCAAGCATTCCTACTACTCCTTCTGTTTTTAAAATCAGGTAGCCAATACGATCGTTGCTTATCCCATCTTTTAAAAGATAACTAAAGTGTATTTGATCATCTACAATGCTGGTTTCAAAATATTTAAAATCAATGTTTGGATATTTTTTCAGGCTTTCACCTATTTCGTACAAATGTGTAGAGAGGATGAATAACGAATTTTTTATTTTTAATAAGCCTTCAATTACAGCATAGCTGCACTTCATGGCATCTTGTACATTTGTGCCTTTAAAAAGTTCATCAATTAAAATGAGCCAATTTTTTCCATCACTTATTTTAGTAATGGTTCGTTTGATGCGCTGCACTTCATTGTAAAAATAACTTTCTCCTTTAGATATATTGTCAACTACATTTATATTGCTCAGCATACCATCAAATCTGCTTAGTTTCATTTGCCTGGCCGGTACACCCATGCCAATATGTGCCAAAAATACTGCAGAGCCCACCGATTTAATACAAGTACTTTTGCCACCCATGTTGGCACCCGTTAAAAATAAAAAATTAGTTTTCTGGTTTAGTACTAAGTCATAAGGCACCGGCTTATCTACCAGTAAATGATACAGCCCTTTTGTTTCTATTACCGGCTCTTCGCTATCCGAAAATTGAGGAAACGCTAGCTGAAATTTTTGTACTGCTTTTGCCATACTTTGCCAGGCATCTAATTTTGCATAGAGTAGCACCAGTTCAAGCATATTATGTTTGTAGCCGTATCTTATAAAGTATGCCAGCTCCAGTTTTTGGCTATTAGGCAGGTCATCACTGCTTTTATATTTTTCAATAACGGCAAATTGTTCTTTTTGTACAATGCGGTTTATTTCCTGCAATACTTTTTGCAATGGAGCAGGTATTATTTCATCGCTAAAAAGTTGCAATAGTATTTTAAAAGATTTGATAAAATCAAAACAATGTTTTACAGAATATTTTACCAATGCATAATCGGGGCCGTGTAATATTTTGTAGCTATATGTTTCTACGGCAGATGGGTGCGAAGGCAGTTGGGCTATTGCAGAGTCAAAAAACTTTTCTACTACCATCACCGTACCATTATTTATTAAGGTAGGCCACCCGGCTTGCTTACTTATTATAAGTTGCAAGGTTTGCTGTATGGCTATTATTTCTTCCTTACCTGGTAGTGATGCAGAAAAATTAATTCTTAATTGTTCGCTGCCGTGGGTAGTAGTGGTAAGGTCTAACTTTTGAAACAATGACTCTTCATCTCCATTGTTAAAAATTAAGAGGTCTGCAAAGGTAGTTTTGTCAATTTCCATTTAATAAATAGATTTTACCGGTTAAATAACAGTCTTTTACCAATAAAAGAGTCATTTATGCTGCCGTTTTCATAAACCATATTTCCATTTATCATGGTTTTTTCTATGCTTG
Source organism: Bacteroidota bacterium (assembly GCA_018268135.1). GTDB lineage: Bacteria > Bacteroidota > Bacteroidia > Chitinophagales > Chitinophagaceae > Ferruginibacter. The sequence goes on along the minus strand of JAFDXD010000164.1, from coordinate 10,466 downwards.
CAGTAAACTTAAAGCCTTCGAGAGGGCTCCAGCCGCATTTGTACAGCAGGTTATTTTTTTGTACCGTACAAGGTTTGTTTAAGTTGGCTACTACCAGGTCGGCAAAATATCCTTCCCGTATGTATCCCCTGTCTTTTATCTGAAAGCAATCTGCTACGGCATGGCTCATTTTGCGTACCATAGTTTCTAAAGTAATGTTACCGATACTATGATGATAAAGCATCAATAATACCGGGTGCTGTACCAGTGGCAGCCCTGCGTGAGCATGCTCATAAGGGCCTTCTTTTTCTGATAAAAGATGAGGCGCATGATCGGTTGCTATCACATCAAGCCTATCATCATTGAGCGCCTGCCAAAGAGCTTTTTTATTTTCGGGCGCTTTAATGGCCGGGTTGCATTTTATTTTATACCCAAGCTTTTCATAATCTTCAGCCGTAAAATGCAGATGGTGTACACATACTTCAGCAGTAATGCGTTTATCCTTAATCGGTAGCATGTTGCTAAAAAGCTGTAATTCTTTTTCGGTACTGATGTGTAAAATATGAAGCCTGCTACCATGCTTTTGTGCAAACTGTATGGCTATTAAAGATGATTCAAAACAGGCTTCTGCATCTCTTATGATAGGATGGTCAGAAGCATCAAGAATTGGTTTTATTTTTTTTAGCGATTCGTAATTTCTTTTGATGATTCTTTCATCTTCGCAATGGGTAGCTATGAGCACTTCGCTTTCGCTAAATATTTTATTGAGGGTGCTATGATTATCTACCAGCATATTGCCGGTGCTGCTTCCCATAAATATTTTAATACCGCAAATATTGTTTTTAAATTGATTTACTTTTAAAGCCTCGGGGGCATTGTCGTTGCTTACTCCCATAAAAAAAGAGTAATTAGCGGCAGATTTTTGCGCCGCTATCTTATACTTATCTTCCAGCAGGCTAATGGTAAGTGCATTGGGTATGGTATTGGGCATTTCCATAAAACTGGTAACACCCCCGGCTACTGCAGCCCTGCTCTCAGTATAAATATCCGCCTTATGGGTAAGGCCAGGCTCTCTAAAATGTACCTGATCGTCTATAGCGCCGGGCAACAGGTGAAGCCCTTCGCCATTTATCTCATGTATATTCCCTTTTTCGTTTATCTGGCTACTTATCTTTTCAATTCTATCATTTACTATCAAAACATCGGCAGGTATAATTTGGCCTTCATTTACTACCTTAATGTTTTTGAAAACATATTTTTGCATATCTTGAATTGTATATTGTATGTTAAACTAACAGAAACACAATGCAAATTATAAAAAGCCTATTCAAAATTGTTGTTTTTATTTGCCCGGTTGCTGCATCTGCACAATCTACTTATTTAAATGATGCAGAAAAAGAAAGCCGATTTATTGACCGGCTTGAAATAAAACAGCAGACTAATACAAATTTAAACTTTTCAACATTAAAGCCTTTTAACAGGAAGTATATTGTAAAAGAAGCCGAGTTTTTGGATAGCGCCCGTATGGGCTATACAGACTCTACGGGCAATGACAGGTATAAGGCCTGGACTAATCTTGACCTTAGCCCCGTAGATGAATACAATATGCAAAGCTTACTGATGAACAACATGGAGTGGGTAACTACCCCTCATGATTATTTTAATAGCAGGCACCCTTTTTTAAAAGCATTTTACAAAACAAAAGCAAATTTCTTTGAAGTAAATAAGCCGGATTTTTTTCTGGCAGTAAATCCATTGCTTCAATTTAATGTATCAAAAGAGTCAGGCAATAGTGAAACACTTTTTTTAAACTCCCGTGGTATTACTATTAGAGGAATGATTGGTAAAAAAATAGGATTTTCATCTTCCATTACAGATAACCAGGAGCGTGGGCCCAGCTATTTTCAGCAAGAAGTAGCCACGCTGAGAGCCGTGCCTGGCGTGGGTTTTTATAAGCCTTTTAAAACTACGGGAGTAGATTATTTTGACGGGCGGGGGTATTTTACATTTAATGCAGCAAAGTTTATAGACTTTCAGTTTGGATACGATAAAAATTTTATTGGCAATGGATACCGCAGTTTATTTTTAAGCGATTGGGGAAACAGTAATTTGTTTTTAAAAATAAATACAAAAATCTGGAAATTAAATTATCAAAACCTTTTTATGGAGCTGATGCCACAGTTTACCAAAAGAGGAGATTCATTATTGCCACGCAAGTATGCTGCCATGCATCACCTGAGCATGAATGTAACCAAATGGTTAAACCTTGGTTTGTTTGAAGGAGTAATATTTGGCAGAACCAATCATTTTGATTTTCAATATCTGAACCCAATTATTTTTTACAGGCATATTGAAGGCACTGTTGGCAGCCCTGATAATGCTGTAGCAGGTTTTGACTTTAAAGCTAACTTATTACATCATGTGCAGGTATATGGCCAGTTTTTATTAGATGAGTTTGTATTATCTAAATTAAAAAATGACCCTACCAGTTGGGTTAATAAATTTGGGATACAGGTAGGTGCAAAATATGTGGATGCATTTGGTATCAAAAACCTCGATTTGCAGGTTGAAAGCAATCGGGTAAGGCCATTTACTTATTCTCACAATGATACTATTGCTAATTATACCCATTACAATCAACCCCTGGCACACCCATTGGGAGCCAATTTTCAGGAGTTTATTGGAATAGTGAATTACCAGCCTTTGCCTAAATTAAATTTGTATGCACGTGCCATTTATTATTACAAAGGATTAGATAGCGCCGGTATTAATTTTGGCGGAAATATTTTTGAAAACTATACAACCCGTATTACAGATGATGGATTTAAAGTAGGCAGTGGAAATAAAGTAAAAGTTTTAAATGCACTATTACAGGTGTCGTACGAAGTAAAACAAAATTTATTTTTTGACTTGTCATTGCAACAACGTAATTATAAATTTGATACAGGCTCAGGCAGCCATAATAGCACTTTATTTACTGCAGGTGTAAGGTTAAATATGGCAAAACGCAAGTATGATTATTAAAAACAATTATCTATAAGATACGACATAAAAAAGGAGGATTCATATTTAACTAATCCTCCTTTTTATTACATTCAAAATCTTTTCTACATTTTACTTAAAATCTGCGTCACTTACTCCTTCATTTAGTTTTACTGAAGTAATTTTTATTTCAAATGACTGCTCGCCGGTATTGCGTGTAATGCTAAAAGGGAAAAGCAAATTACCAACCTTGCGATAATCAGCATAATTAACGGTTTCTGTAGATTCGGTACCATCAGCTTTACTGGAATTATCTTCTTGTAATAATAAACCTGTTTTGGTAGAATATTGCTGTACGGAAACCTTGCCGCTTGGCATCACTACTTTTAAGCGATATGTTTGCTCGCCATTTACAGTGCCTGTACCTACATAATCTAAAGTGTAACCACCGGTAGTATAATATGCCTGAGGTATTACACCTTTATCATCCTGAAATTCTTTTATTTGATCAAGCGTTAAATCTTTTTTTTGTGGGCCTTGCTGCATGTATCCATTAAAGCCGTCAAATACACTTTTAAAAACTGTCATAGTACCCATCTTTATTTCTGTAGCCTGCTTGTTGGGGCTCATTTGCTTATTTGTTCCTTCAAAAGAACGACCCATCATTTCCATCGAAATTTCTGAATTGATACTGGTAACTTTTAAGGCTTCATCTTTACCGCCAATTGCTTTTAAATATCCTTGTACAATATCATAGGCAGATACTTTATCCGTAGTTTTTGATGATTCATTTACGTTAGCCTCTTTGGGGGCATCTATTACTGGGTTAGCATATTTGTCATATTTTTTAATGGGATAGCCAAGCCTTGCAAGGTTTGGCAATATTTTAGAGCCATTACCTACCATAATAATTCGGCTGTTTTGCTCATTAAAAAATTCTTTTGATACTCTTTTAATATCATTAATGGTAACGGCATTTATTTTTTGCAAATAAGTGCGGTAAAAATCTTTAGGTAAATTATTGATGATAATATTGGTTGCATACGTTGCACTTCTTGATGGGTCTTCCATGCCTAATGCAAAGGAGCCATTGTATTTTGCTTTAGCAATGGCAAGTTCTTCATTGGTAATTTTGCCATCTCTCATATTTAATATTTCGTGTACCAGTTCTGCAACGGCGCTATCTGCTTTTTCTGTACGTACTGCTGCAGAGGCTTTAAATAATGATTGAAACCTGCCGCTTCCTACAGATGAGTAGCTGCCATAAGTAAAGCCATGTTTTTCTCTAAGATTCATAAATAATTTTGCATCGGCCCCTCCACCCAATATTTGGTTGGCCAATAATAATGCATGATAATCTTTTCCATTCATTGGGTTTTTAATAAGATTGCCTGCGCTCATTTCTGCCTGTACTGCTGTGGGTACATCTACAAAATCAATTTCGGTTTTAGCAGGGTTTGCTACATCTGCTATTACAGGTAACGATAATTTTTTACCACTCCATCTGCCAAAATATTTTTCCGCTAATGCTTTTGCTTCTTCGGGCTTTATATCTCCTACAAATGTTAGGTAACCTCTAGATGGAGTTATATAATTGTGATAGGCTTGTTTAATATCATCAAGTGTAATGGACTTAATGGTTTCTTCTGTTTCAAACTCGCCCATGGCTGTATTTTTGCCATAGCTAAGTGCATTTGAAACCCTTCCTGCTATTGCTTTAGCGCTGCGTTCGCTTGTTTTGAGCGAGGTAATTGTTTGCTCTTTTAGTTTGTCTAATGAAGCCTGAGGAAAGGAAGGATTTATTAAAGCATCTGTCATTAAGCTAAATGCTTTATCAAAATACCTGGTTAAACTAGAAACAAAACCCCCTCCGGAGTAAAGGTTTACATCTGCACCAATATAGTCAACCGATTCGTCAAACTGTGCTTTAGGCATACTGGTGGTGCCTTCTCCCAGCATTTGCCCCATCAGGCTTAATTCGCCTGCTTTATCTCCTTCTATTACCGGACCGGCATCAATGCTGTATGATGCCCTCACTTTAGGAAATTTATGATCTTCTACCACCAATACCGTAATGCCATTGGAAAGATGATAAATTACTGGGTCATTAAAAGTGATTACCGGTGCTGGTCCTGCTGCCGGCTTTTTACTGCGATCTACTTTTTTAACTTGCGCTTGCAAAAATTGAAAAGAGAGAGCAGCTATGGCTATTAAAAATATTTTTTTCATTTTTTATATTTTATAAAAGATAAATTTTAAGGATGACTATTGTTTCTTGGGCAAATAATACAGTATCACCCTTTGATTTGGATTTAAGTATTTTTTGGCTACATCCTGTATGTCCTGCTTTGTTACTTTTCTTATTTCAGCTAACTCGTCATTTGCCTGGTTGGTATTATGAAAAAATGTGTATCCATCGGCAAGGCTTTCTGCTACTCCCAATGCTTTTGAATTAGCGCCTATAAAATTATTTTCAAATTGATTTTGAATTTTTGTATACTCCGAATCGCTGATGAGCTGTGTTTGTAATTTGGTTACTTCTTCACTCATATCATTTATAAGGGTATCTAATGAAGTATTGCCATTAGGAAGAGCAAACATTATGTAGGCTCCATAGTCTTCGAGGCTATAATTAAAGGAGGCCACTGTTAGTGAATTCTTTTTTTCATCTACCATTTTTTTATACATACGGCTGCTGTTGCCCTGGCTTAAAATGGCAGAAGCCATTTCAAGTGCTTTAGCATCTTTGCTTGTTTCGCCGGGTACCCTGTATCCAATCATTATGGCCGGTATCTGAATATTGTTGTCGTAAGCAGTATCAACAATTTCTTTTGTAATGGGCTCTTCTATATAAGTAGCTTTTACCGGAGCCGGGCCAGAGGGGATTTCTGCAAAATAACTTTCTACCAGCTTTTTTGTTTTTTCAATATCAATATCGCCTGCTATTGATAAGACTGCATTGGTAGGGATATAAAATTTTTTATTAAATGCTTTGAACTCAGCTAAGGTAGCGGCATCCAGGTCGGCCATGCTTCCAATTGGCTGCCAGTGATAGGGGTGTTTTGTAAATAGCCTTTTCATTATCTCTCCCACAAAATTTCCATAAGGCTGGTTATCTACCCTTAGCCTTTTTTCTTCTTTTACTACTTCGTTTTGTGTTTTTACTCCTATTTCATTTATTACAGGGTGCATCATTCTTTCACTTTCCAGCCAAAGGCCTGTAGCCAATTGGTTTGAAGGAAATACCTCGTAATAAAAAGTACGGTCCTGAGTGGTGTTGGCATTGTTTTGCCCTCCATTGCTCGATACTATTTTCATAAACTCGCCCCTTTTTATATTTTCAGATCCTTCAAATAGTAAATGCTCAAAAAAGTGAGCAAAGCCTGTGCGGCCAGGCACTTCATCTTTACTGCCTACATGGTACATTACTGATACTGCTACTACCGGGGCGCTCTTATCCTGGTGCAGAATGACGTGTAAGCCATTTTTTAAATTGTATTCAGTAAAAGCTATTTTTTGGGCAGTTGCCCCAAAGCCAATAGCCATTAATGAAACATACAGAAAGCTTTTTTTCATTTGATTTTTTTTAAGTTTAGGCAAGTGCAATTTTTGTATGGCCTTTTAATGCAGAAGGATACAGCTTATTGCCTGTATAATAAAATTTTGTCACAAAAGTATAGGCTCTGCATGGCATTTTGAAATCAAATTTTAAGAAAATAGATAAAAGGGTAAAATTTCATTTGAGAGGAGAAATTAAATATTTTTTTAAGTAAGATGAGTATTATATCAAAGCTGTTTGTACCTTTCAAGAAAAAAAATGGCAGCAACAAACGATTTTTTGCAGGCAATTAACAATGGGTACAGCTTTAAAGGCGAAAGTGTACAGGTAGGAGTAGGAATGCTTGATGGCAAGGTGGTGCAAGGAGCCAATGTATTTTTACCATTAAAAACTTTAAACAGGCATGGCCTTATTGCAGGCGCCACAGGTACCGGTAAAACCAAAACCTTACAGGTAATTAGCGAATTTTTATCTGATGCAAGCGTGCCCGTATTATTGCTCGATATTAAAGGCGACCTGAGCGGCATTGCAGCTATGGGCGCCGTAAATGATAAAATTACTGAACGCTATAAATTATTAAACCTAACATACAAACCCGAACAGTTTCCGGCAGAACTGCTATCGCTAACCGGGCAAAAGGGTGTGCATTTACGGGCAACCGTTAGCGAGTTTGGCCCGGTGTTGCTGAGTAAAATATTAGGGCTAAATGATACTCAGGGGGGAGTGGTAGCTCTTATTTTTAAATATTGCGATGATGCTAAAATGCCATTGCTCGATTTGAAAGATTTAGTAAAAGTATTGCAATACATAGGCGATGAAGGAAAAGATGAAATAGAAAAGCAATACGGAAAAATCTCTACTACAAGTACCGGTACTATTTTACGAAAAATAATAGAGTTGCAACAGCAGGGGGCAGATGAATTTTTTGGAGAAAAAAGTTTTGAAGTGGATGACCTGATGCGGGTGAGTGATGATGGCAAAGGGATGCTTAGCATACTTCGTGTGGCCGACTTGCAGGATAAACCTAAATTGTTTTCTACTTTTATGCTGCAAATGCTTGCTGAACTTTATGCTACCTGCCCCGAAGAAGGAGACCTTGATAAACCCAAGCTGGTAATGTTTATTGATGAGGCGCATCTTATTTTTAATGATGCAAGTTCTGAGCTTGTGTCGCAGATAGAAACAATTGTAAAACTTATTCGCTCTAAAGGTATTGGTATATTTTTCTGCACCCAAAATCCTATGGATGTACCTGCTAGTGTGCTTGGGCAGCTCGGGCTAAAAATACAACATGCATTGAGGGCATTTACAGCAGCTGATAGAAAATCTATCAAACAAACTGCAGATAACTATCCTGAAACTACCTTTTATAAAACCGAAGATTTAATAACACAAATGGGAATTGGTGAAGCCCTTATAACTATGCTGAATGAAAAAGGTATTCCCACACCATTAGTGCATACCATGCTTTGCAGCCCACGCAGCCGTATGGATGTATTAACAGATGCTGAAGTAGCAGCCATTAACAGCAAAAGCAAGCTGGTAGCCAAATACAGCCAGGATATCGATGACAATAGCGCTTACGAAATTATTACGGCAAAATTGCAACAGGCCGAAAACAATAATACTGCAAATACGCAGGCCACACAAAAAACAGAAAAGCCGGAACCATCAATGCTTGAAAAAGTAGCAGATAATACCATCGTAAAAAGTATGATGCGAACCGCAGGAAATGGAATTGTACGGGGATTGCTTGGAGTATTGGGACTTGGAGGCAGAAGCAGTTCAAAAAGAAGCGGCTGGTTTTAATTTTTTTACTGCTGCAACATTTTATAATATTTTTTCATACGCTTGTGCTGATACACGTAAGCGCATGATGATATGTAAGCATTGCTTCTTCAAGCATCTATTGTAATTTTACAAGATGAAAAAATTTTCAGCTCTTTTTAAACACCGCTACGGGCCGGTTGCGGTAGTAGCTTTGCTTGTTACAGGCATTAGTTTTATCACCAGGGTATTTTTATTTTGTTACAGTTGGCCAAATCTTGAGTTAAATATTGTAAAGTTTTTTGGAATTTTCCTGATTGGTTTTTTTTATGATATGGTGGTGGCATCTTTTTTTGCCATACCGGTAGCCCTGTATTGCTGGCTAATGAAAGATAGCTGGTATCAAAAAAAATGGAATAGAATACCCTTGTTTATTTTATTTGCCATTATCAGTTTTATCCTGGTATTAGGCGCCGTTTCTGAAATTACTTTCTGGTTTGAATTTAATGTGAGGCTCAATTTTATTGCAGTTGATTACCTCATCTATACTACTGAAGTGATTGGAAATATTGAGGAGTCGTACAATATGCCAATGATATTTGCAGGAGTATTGCTGGCGGTAATTCTTTTATTGTTTTTTGTAAGAAAAAAAATAATGGCATCACAGCAGGTGAGTATGCGGTTTGCAAAACGTACGGTTTTCTTTTTTGGATTTTTATTGGTAGCGGCTGCTGCTTATTTTTTGGTAAATAATAAATTTAAAAACATCAGTAGCAATAATTATGTAAATGAGTTGGGCGGCAATGGTATTTACGAATTTGGCGCCGCTTATTGGAACAATGAATTAGACTACGAAACATTTTATGCTACCAATCCTGTAAAAACTAATATTAGCATTCTGCGAAATATGCTGCAGCAACCCGGGGCTTCCTTTGTAAATGATTCTACTATCGAACGAAAAGTAGTTAGCGATAGCCCGGAGCATCACTGGAATATTGTGCTGATAAGTGTAGAAAGCCTGAGCGGTGAGTATTTAAAACATTTTGGCGGCACCAAAAATATTACACCCTATTTAGACTCATTGATTCCGCATAGTTTATTTTTCGAAAACTTTTATGCATCGGGTACCCGTACTGTACGTGGGCTCGAAGCGCTATCTCTTGCCATACCACCCACACCCGGGCAGTCAATAGTACGCCGGCCTGATAACGAGAATATGTTTACCATTGGAAACGTATTAAAAAGTAAAAATTACGATGTAAGATTTATTTATGGAGGCAATAGTTTTTTTGATAATATGGGTTATTTCTTTAGCCATAATGGTTACCAGGTAATTGATAAAAGAGATATACCTGCTGATAGGATACATCATGAAACAGCATGGGGCGTAGCTGATGAAGATGCTTTTTCGATTGTGATGGATGAATGTGATAAAAGTTATAAAGCAGGCAAGCCTTTTTTTAATCATATAATGACGGTGAGTAACCACAGGCCATATACCTACCCCGATGGCCGTATAGATATCCCTTCGTCTGCACACATGTATGAGGGAGCAGTAAAATATACTGATTATGCCATAAACCAGTTTTTAAAAAATGCTCAACAAAAACCCTGGTTTAACAATACCATATTTGTAATAGTAGCCGATCATTGCAGTAAGAGTGCCGGCAAAACCGACCTGCCTGTAAATAAATATCATATTCCCTGTTTTATTTATGCACCTACATTAATTAAACCTGCTATTGAAAATCGCTTCACAAGCCAGATAGATCTGGCTCCTACTTTATTAGGGTTGATGAATATGAACTATAACAGCAGGTTTATGGGCTATGATATTTATAAAATACCGGTAGAAAATGACCGCCTTTTTATTAGCACTTATCAGGATATGGGTTATATAAAACATGATACACTGGTAATATTATCTCCCCAAAAGAAAATAAGCAGCTTTAAAATAGATTTTAAAACAGGTGCTTCGGTGGGGATTGCTACCCCAAGCAGGCTAAAAGATGAGGCAATTGCCTGGTACGAGGGTGCCAGCTACTTGTTTCATGCAGGGGAGTATAAAAAATAATTTAAATTAGTTTTTTTATACATTATATATTTATAATAAATTATTTATAAATTATATTTAAAAATATCTGTAAATATTTTTATCCACATGTAGTATATTTTCTAC
>JAFDXD010000163.1 GCA_018268135.1 Bacteroidota bacterium | reverse complement strand
AGGAATGCTGAAACAGCGTTTGGACTATCTTCATCAAAATCCAGTAAGAGCAGGGATTGTGTATGAGCCCCAAGATTATGTTTACAGCAGTGGCATAGACTATTGTACAACAATGAAAGGCAGAATATTAATTGAACATTTGCAATCCTGATTCCAGTCGCAGACTGGCCGATAAAATAGACACAAGTGAACCTACGGAACACTTGCGCCAGAGAAAATATCCAGCTTCTCGAAAATAATACCCGCCAGCACACAAAATTTTTTTACAGCTCACTCAGCTTAAAGGTATCTTTCATCCTAATGCCTTTATCTGTCAATTGTAAATTACAACATTCTATTGCAGGGTCATGTTCAAAAAATAATACATAATCATTTTGCTGCGCTTCGGTAAGAAAAGATTTTTTTTCATTGAGCGTCGTCAGTGGAAACATATCATACGCCATTACATAGGGCAGGGGAATATGCCCGGCTGAAGGCAACAGGTCTGCCATATAAATAATTGTTTTGCCTTTATAAGTAAGCTGCGGTAACATCATGGCTTCTGTATGGCCAAATACCTGCCTTATTAAAATGTCTTTTGGAAAATCGGCTGCAGCAGTTTCTATAAATTTTAATTGCCCGCTTTGCTGTATGGGTAAAATATTTTCTTTTAAAAAGCTTGCCTTCTCCCGGTCATTGGGCTCTGTAGCCCATTTCCAATGTCGTTCATTGCTCCAGTAAGTTGCATTTTTAAAAGCAGTAACCAGTTTATCGCCCTCTCTTACTACGCTGCCCCCACAATGGTCAAAATGAAGATGCGTAAGCAATACATCCGTAATATCGTCTTTGCTAAAACCTTTTGCCGCCAATGATTTATCCAAGCTGTCATCTCCATTTAAATAATAATGCCCAAAAAATTTTGCATCCTGCTTATCACCCAATCCATTATCTACCAAAATAAGCCGGTTGCCATCTTCTATTAATAAGCAACGCATGGCCCAATTGCACAAATTATTTTCATCTGCAGCATTAATATTATTCCAAATACTTTTTGGCACTACGCCAAACATGGCGCCACCGTCCAATTTAAAATAACCGGTATTGATGGTATATAAATTCATGCTAAGTTTTTTTGAATTTCTTTTTGCTTTTTAAAAGTAAATAATAAAAATATCATACCAATACCAAAAAATAAAATAAGCGAAAGCACTGAATATTTCATATTGAGTATTTCGCCAATTAAGCCAAAGCAAAGCATGCCAATTACAATGGCAAGTTTTTCTGTAAGATCATAATACGTAAAGTAAGAAGCCGTTTCTTTTGTTTCGGGCATTAGTTTGCTAAATGTAGATCTGCTAAGGGATTGAATGCCCCCCATTACCAACCCTACTGCAATTGCAAGCCCGTAAAAACAATATTCAATAGGCGCCTGCTGAGGAGCAAGCGTTTCTTCTTTTTGTAGGATAGTTGCCTCAAGCAAAGAAGCTGCATTGGTATTTCCCTGATCTACTAAGGCTGCTTGTTCCGTTTTAAGTACATTTATATCTTCATGTGCTTGCTGTAGTGGCTCAGCAAGCGAAGCAGTTTCAAAAGCTGCAATGCATATTAGTATCCAAAAAAGTACCACACCAATTAATACTCTGATATTTCCAAATTTTGATGAGAGCCTGCTCATCAAAATGGCGCCGGGTATAGCTACCAACTGTATAACCACCACTGTAATGATGAGCTTTGTATCGGGCAATGCAAGTAGCTTACTGCCAAACAAAGTAGCGGCAAGCATCACCGTTTGCACTCCCATGCTGTAAAAGAAAAATCCACGTAAATAACTTTTTAATACCTGCTGTGTTTTTATTTGGTTAAATACTTTTTTTACATCTACAAATCCATCTGTAAAAATATTCCCCTTCTTATATTTATTTTCTGCGGTATTATTGGGTAACCTTGCAAAGGTTATTTGTGCAAAGCCCATCCACCAAAGCCCAACCAATAAAAAAGTAATACGTGTGGCCATAGCAGCATTGGGAAGCATTATTACCAATGCAAACCCTACCAATTGCATTATTACCGATCCTATATATCCAAATGAAAACCCACGGGCGCTCACCCTGTCCTGGTCGGCAGGGGCGGCAATTTCGGGCAGGTATGCATTGTAAAATACCAGGCTGCCTACAAAGCCCATGGCTGCTAATATAAAACCAAAAACCCCAATGCCTAAAGTTTCGGTACTCTTAAAAAAATACATACTCATACAGCCAATACCACCCATGTAGCAAAAAAATCTCATAAACGATTTTTTATTGCCCCTTGTATCAGCTATGGATGTAAGCACCGGGTATAAAATAGCAATTAATAAATAAGCAAATGCCAGGCAATAATCGTATAAAGATGAGTTGACAAATTTTCTGCCGAGAAAAGTTACAATATCAGTGTGTGCATCATCTTTGGCAATAGAAGTAAAATATATCGGAAAAAAGGTTGTAGTAATTACAAGATTATAAACAGAGTTGGCCCAATCATACATAGCCCATCCATTAATAACTTTTTTGGAAGCAGTTTGCATTGCTGGTGGTTTATGGTAAATGTACGGTTTGTTATCAACGAAATAAAAAATCCGTTGCAAATATTTACAACGGATTCTATATAAAAATTTCCAATTATTTAGCTTTCTGCAAATCTTCCTCTGTTAATTTTTTGTATGGGATGATGCGGATTGTTTTGAACCGGTTATCAGTCAGGTCCATATTTACCGGGGCGCCGGCAAAAGCGCTATCCGAAATATAATCGCCAATGGCCATAAAATTATAGTCATTTACTTCGGCATTCCCGGGGTCGGCAATTACCATTTTCAAAAAAATAGTGCCATCTTTTTTGCTTAATTGAAAACTTTTTTGCGAGGGTGTATTGCCTGCATTAATGTCTAAATTATAAAGCAGGGTTGCGGTTCGCTGCGCCTGATCTTCTGTAATGCCATCTTTATAATAAGTTTCTATATGGCCTGCTTTTACTTTTTTTCCAAAATTAGTGCAGGAAGCTGCAATTAATACCACTGCAAGCAGGCAGAGAAGTGACTTTAGTATTTTCATAATTTTAAATTTTTATGAGGCCAAAGCCTCAAGCCCGTAAATCTGTTATGAGCGCATTCTACCAATCCTATAAATTTTTATACAATGGTATTAAAATAGGATGAAACTGCTAATACCTTCCATTGGGTATTTATGGATTGATATGCCCGGTATAAATAAGTATAAATAAAATAAGGCCTAAAATAATTCTGTAAAATCCCCAGATACGGAACCCGTGTTTTTTTAAAAAATTAATAAAGAATTTAATAGCCAACATTGCTACTACAAATGCTACCAGGTTGCCAATAGCCAGTAGTTTTATGTCTTCATGCGAAAAACCCTGGGGAGTATCTTTATAATATTTAAGCATCTTATAGCCCGTAGCAGCCAGCATGGTAGGTACTGCCAAAAAAAATGAAAATTCGGCAGCAGCGCTTCGGGTAAGCTTTTGCTGCATACCACCAATGATAGATGCAGCGCTACGGCTTACACCGGGTATCATGGCTAGGCACTGCCATATGCCAATGATGATGGAATTTAATAGAGATACCTGTTTCTCTGACTGTACTTGTGCCCGGGTAAACATTTTATCTACAAACAATAAAAATATACCTCCTGCAAATAATGCAATGGCTACAGTAGTTGTACTTTCTAATAATGCGTCTATTTTTTTTGAAAATAAAAAACCCAATATCAGGGCAGGAATAACACCCACAAGAAGCTTGAAATAAAAATTAATATTTTTAAAATCAAAAAACTTTCTCCAATATAAAACCACTACAGCCAGTATTGCCCCCAACTGTATGGCTACCGTAAACATTTTAGTATATTCATTTTCCGGCACATTCAGCAATTTTTCTGCAATAATCATGTGCCCGGTAGATGAGATAGGCAAAAACTCTGTTAGCCCTTCTACTATTGAAATAATAATGCTCTGAATAAAATCCATCTTGTAAATATTTGGAGTAAAAATAAAAAACCGATTTGCAAACCTGTTACAATAAAAAACGGGCTTCAAACCGGTACAATAATAAAATAAATTTTCTAAGTTAGTGTTAGGTATTTTAATATCAAACCTTTATTCTTATTAGGTTTTTCTTAATTTACTTTTTGTCTTGATACAAAAAGTAACAAAAAAATCAAGGCTGCATAAAAAAAGCTAAAAATTTGATTGCCCGCCTAAAATAAAATTATCTCGAACGATAGATTATTTCCCAGCTATAGTGCGACTTGCCAACTACCTGCAACATTCAGCTTTTTCAGCATTAATTTTATTTCTTAACGGCTGCCATTCAAATTTTCTTAACTCTTTTTTTATGAGGCCCAAGCCGCTAGCCTCACAAATTCGTTTGTGCTCTTTCTGCCTATTCCTATTCTACGATGTTTTTTTAGATTTTTTCATAATAGCAAAAATCTCTATTACAAAGCCCAGTACTATTAAAAACGGGGCAAGTGTAATGCGCCTGAAACTATAAATTTCTTTGCCATTAAATACATTGGGGTTATCGCTGTTGCCACCACTCATTAAAAAATATCCAATTACTATTACCACTATGCCCACCAGCATCCATTTAAAATTTTCTTTATCAAAAAGCGTATTGGTAGTAGCCGCTTCTTTTTTAGTTTTTTTATCCTGTGCCATATTATCAATAAAATTTTAGGGTGCAATATAGTGTAAAAATGCGCCAAAGCTTTCAGCACTTCTTCAAAAATTCTCTACCCTTCAAGCCTGCATTAGTACAAATCATCCAGCTTCATCCGCAAATATTTTATTACAGAGCGGTGAGTACTTATTAAAGTGATTGTAATACCCAGTGCAATAATTAATAAAAACAATAAAATCAGGCTTACATTGTCAGGAGGTAATTTTACAGGCATCATTTTTTCTATAAGCAATACAGAGCCCCATATTGCGGCAATTGCTATAAGCGATGCTATAAGCCCGTTTATCAATGCCCTGCGATTGATAGGCCCTGCAATGAACCACCTCGTAGCGCCCACCATCTGCATGGTTTTAATTAAAAAGCGGTTGCTGTACATGGCCAGCCTGATGGTATTATCAATAGAAAATACCACTAATACCGTAAGCAATACAGCCGCCACCAAAAAAATAATACCAACTGTTTTTACATACGAACTCACTTTTGCCACCGTTTCGGTAGGAAACTGAAATTCTGAAATCAACCCAGGGTAAGCAGCCTGTAAGTTCAATGCCAGCGCACTCAGACTGTCTTTTTGCACATGGTCGGCCTTTACATAAAAATCTATGCTCTCAGGCAATGGGTTGTTGGTTAAAAATTTTTGCCAGGTAGTATCATTTTCAGCATTCCATTTGGCTATCGCCATTTCTTTGGTTACATGCTCCACCCTGTTAGCATAGGGTAGAGAAGTAATGTAAGCTGTAAGGCTGTCTATTTGTTTTTTTCCGGCATCCCTGTTGAGGTAGGTATGAACTTGTATGTTTTCTTTAAAATAATCTCCGGTCTTTCGCAGGTTCAAAAAAAACCAGCCAACAATACCAAATAAAAACAATACCAAAGCCACACCAATAATTGCCCCGGTATAAGTTGGTTTGCCTTTTTTGCCTGATGCCTTTCCAAATTGAGCCATAGTTATTTTATCATTTTTTTTTAAAGTAAATTATTTTGGGGCTGTCAACATTTTTGCCCATTTCAGCATTTGCTCCGGCTATCCGTTACAAGCTCACTCCGTTCGCTTTTCACTCCTATCCGGCAGCTCGTAGGCTTTATACCTGTATCAAGCCCGGTAGCAACTCTTTTTAATGCCTTTGCTGCTAATTCAAATCCCGGCAAAAATAAAGGTTTTTGCACTGTTTGTTTTATTTTTGCAAACTGCATAAGAAAAACGATTGCCTGCCAAATATATTTTTTATGTAGCAGTAGTATCGCTTATTTATTTGTTAAAATAAATTTTCCAATACGCTTAGTTAAAAGCTCATTAATGATTGGCCGTACAAGAGTGCGACGCCAATGCAGCTGAGCAAAGAAAAAATGCCGGGCCAAAAAATAAAAAATTATTATCATAAAAAATGGAATACGATTTTAAAAAGATAGAAGCAAAATGCCAGCAACAGTGGGAAGAGAAGGAAATATATAAAGTAAGCAACCTGTCAGATAAACCCAAGTATTATGTGCTCGATATGTTTCCGTACCCAAGCGGCGCAGGCCTGCATGTAGGCCATCCTTTGGGCTATATTGCCAGCGATATTTACAGCCGGTATAAAAGGTTAAAAGGTTTTAATGTACTGCATCCCATGGGGTTCGACAGCTTTGGCCTTCCGGCAGAGCAATATGCCATAGAAACCGGGCAGCACCCCGCCACTACTACGCAGCATAATATTGCCACCTTTAAAGCTCAATTAAATAAAATAGGCTTTTGCTACGACTGGAGCCGTGAAGTACGCACCAGCAATCCCTCATATTATAAATGGACTCAATGGATTTTTTTGCAATTGTATGAAAGTTATTTCTGCAATACTCAACAAAAGGCAAGGCCCATTGCCGACCTTATTAAAAAATACGAAACCAAGGGCTGTAGTAAGTTTACAGCAGCCGAGTGGAATGCTTTTTCAAAAAAAGAACAGGAAGATATATTAATGAAGCGCCGCCTGGCTTTTAGCGCTTATGGCGAAGTAAACTGGTGCGAAGCATTAGGTACCGTATTGGCAAATGATGAAGTAATAAACGGCGTAAGCGAAAGGGGAGGCCACCCGGTAGAAAAAAAGAAAATGCGGCAATGGTATTTGCGCATTACCGCTTATGCCGACCGCCTGCTGCAAGGGTTAGATACAGTAAACTTTAGCGATGCTATGAAAGAAATGCAACGCAACTGGATTGGCAAAAGCGAAGGGGCAGAAATGGACTTTCACATAAAAGACAGGCAAGAAACCATAAAAGTATATACCACCAGGCCCGATACTATATTTGGCGTAGATTTTTTAGTACTTGCGCCGGAGCATAGCCTGGTAAGCCACATTACTACCCATGCACAACGGCAAAGCATAGACGAATACCTGCATTACGTAAAAAGCCGCAGCGATAGAGAGCGTATGGCAGAAGTAAAACAAATTACCGGCTGCTTTACCGGGGCTTATGCATTAAACCCCTTTGATGGTAAACAAATACCCATTTGGATAGCAGAGTATGTATTGTCGGGCTACGGTACGGGCGCTATTATGGCTGTACCCTGCGGCGACCAGCGAGACTTTTCTTTTGCCCGTCATTTTAATATTACAATTACCAATATTATTGGCAGCCATTACAATGGCCAGGAAGCCAATGCTACAAAAGATGCCGTTTTAGAAAACTCAGGTTTTTTAAACGGATTGATAATGAAAGATGCCATAGCGGTAGCCATAAACAAAATAGAAGAAATGGGCATTGGCAGGCGAAAAGTAAATTATCGTATGCGTGATGCGGGCTTTAGCCGCCAACGATATTGGGGCGAGCCTTTCCCCATTATTTGGAGCGATGGAATAGCGCTTCCCCTCGATGCTAAAGAATTGCCATTAGAATTGCCCTTTGTAGAAAAATATGGCCCCGGCCCTGAAGGCGAAGGGCCACTGGCCAATATTCCGGAATGGACGGCCAAACATTTAGAAACCTCTACAATGCCGGGCTATGCAGGCTCGTCATGGTATTTTTTACGGTATATGGATCCGCACAATGCAGAAACATTTTGTGATAGAAAAGCCAGTGATTACTGGAACCAGGTAGATGTATATATTGGCGGTACCGAACATGCTGTGGGGCATTTATTGTATAGCCGTATGTGGACAAAACTGTTGTACGATCTAAACCTGATTGGTTTTGATGAACCATTTAAAAAATTAGTAAACCAGGGGATGATTACTGGGAAATCATTCTTTTTTCAGGTAGATGAAAAGGGCTCCATCATTTCTTATCAAAAAGAAAATTCATCTGCTGCTGAATTTATCCGCTTTAAATACGGCCACCAGTTTGTAGATGCCAATGGGATACTTAGAAAATCGGTTGTTGATAAAAATGGCTTGCAATTGCCTAAGTCAATTAAATGGAACAAAGATGAGGAGGGAGAATATGTAGTAACAAAAGAAGAGGCGGAAAAAATGTCTAAATCAAAATTTAATGTAGATAACCCCGATGATATTGTAGATAAATACGGCGCAGATACCTTCAGGATGTATGAAATGTTTTTAGGCCCGGTAGAAATGAGCAAACCCTGGGATACCAAAGGGATTGAAGGCGTGCATCGTTTTTTAAGAAAATTATGGCGCCTGTTTTTTGATGAAATAAAAGGTAAACTATGGAACCAGGATGCAGCAAGTGCAGAAGAATTAAAAGTATTGCACAAAACCATTAAAAAAATAGATAGCGATACAGAAAATTTTTCTTTTAATACAGCCGTAAGCGCATTTATGATTGCTGTAAATGAACTGGCCGACTTAAAATGCCATAAAAAAGAAATACTGGAAAACATACTGATACTCTTAGCGCCCTTTGCACCGCATATAGCAGAAGAGCTTTGGCAGCAGTTAGCAAATGAAGGCAGTATTTTAAATGCAACCTACCCGGGCTACAACGAAAAATATTTAATAGAGGCTACAAAAGAATACCCCATTTCTATCAATGGTAAAATGCGTACCACCATTAGTATGGCTACAGATGCAGCACAGCCCGAAGTAGAAAAGCAGGTATTGCAAAATGAAATTGTACAAAAATGGCTGGAAGGGAAACAACCTAAAAAAATAATTTTTGTAAAAGGGAAAATGGTGAACGTGGTAATTTAAAAAAAGTAGCGTTTTCTAAAAATAAATTTATGCATGATTAATACCAATAGGCTCATTCAGGTTTTAAAAAGCAATGTTTCCGATTTTCATTCAATAGTATCTTTTGATAAGAAAAAAGATAAAATTGTTGCTGTAGATCTTTCAAAAACCAATACCGGGTTTACAGAAGAGATTTATGCAGATGATAAAAAATTTGATGCATATATTAATCAAAAAAGAAAAGATGCCGGAGCTACTTATTTAATTGGAGGCTATAAAGAAGAGCGGCAAATGTACCGCCGCAGCAGTCTGTTTGATAAAAATATTGCAGAGCCGGTAAGCAGTACAGAAGAGCCACGCAGCCTGCACCTGGGTACTGATATTTGGGGCGATGCAGGTACAAAAATTTTTGCAGCATTTGGGGGCATGGTACACAGCTATGCCTACAATAATAATTTAGGCGATTATGGTGCTACCATTATTATGCAACATCAGTTAGAAACTGTTAACTTTTATGTTTTATACGGCCATCTTGCCTTAAAAAATTTGGAAAACCTGCGCAAAGGAAAATATATTACCCGTGGAGAATGTTTTGCCAGCTTTGGAAATTATGAAGAAAACGGCAACTGGCCACCGCATCTGCATTTGCAGCTTATAGCAGATATAGGAATGTACGAAGGCGATTACCCCGGCGTATGCAAAATGAGCGAAGCAGAAAAATATTTGCATAATTGCCCCGACCCCGATTTAATTTTGCAGCTCAATCGTTTTATAACTCCATCATTGTAATACTACCGGGAGCCTGCACTTAAAAAACTACCTCTTTTGGGTATTGCATGTCAAATAATAGGGTTGTATTTTTCGGATACAAACACCCCCTCATGATACAATTTTTTAAGGCCGTTACACTAACCTGCTTTACATGCATTACACTATTTGCTACTGCGCAAAAAAAAGATGATACCGAGTTTCAAAAAGGGTTGGCATTATTTTTTAAATTAAATAATGGCATAGTTACCAATTTTCATCTTGCGCCCGACCTGTACACAGGCGGCATGGCTATAAATCCACAATATACAGTAGTGGAGCATTTGCTAAGGCTCGGCGCCAATGCCGGCTTTGCATATACCAATAAAAAAATATCAGGCCTCTTTGGCCCCATGCTGGCATTAAAATTTAAAAATTTAGATATTAAAACATTTGGAGGGTTTGCTAATTTTCAATTGATAGCCGAAGCAAACTGGGGCACCAATAAGCAGCAAATGGCCGGTGGTGGCATAGGTATAGAAATTTTGCAAAAAGCATTGCTCAGTTTTACTGCACAGAGAGATTATAACCTTAATAGTTGCTGGCTGCAAACCCATTTTGCCATCAAGCTAAATAAAAAGAAATTTCCAAAAGATGAATTTAATACCGTACAATAATTTTTAACGTATGAAAAAAGCATTGGTAGTAAGTGGTGGAGGCTCAAAAGGGGCATTTGCCGTAGGAGTTATTAAACATCTTGTGCAGGATTTTGCACTCAATTTTGATGTAGTAGTAGGTACAAGTACCGGCTCTTTAATAGCGCCCTTAGCGGCTCTTGGCAAATTAGATATTTTAGAACAATTGTACACAACCATCAGCAATGATGATATTATTATTAAAGACAACCTGGGCAACCGGCTATCCGAAAATTCCATCTTTAGGGTAACACCACTTTGGGAAAAAATAAAAAGCATTTACACCGATGATTTTTTTAATGAGTTGAACCAGTCCGGTAAAATAATTTATTTGAATACAACCTGTCTGCAGTCAGAAGAGTTAGTGGTATTTACCAATGCAGCATCTCCTGCAGCGTCAAAATATTATACCATAAAAAAATTGGTGAATGCAGATCATTTTAGAAAAGCCGTATTGGCATCTGCCTGCCAACCCGTGTTTATGACACCTGTACAGGTAAATTTAAATGTGCCCGGTGAGCAGCATCCTAATTACCAGTTTGTAGATGGCGGTGTAAGAGAATATGCAGGCGTACAAATGGCAATTGATGCCCAGGCTCAGGAAATTTTCACCATCCTTCTATCATCAAAAAATCCAGAGATTGATAATAATGTGTACACTACCATGTTTCCCATCCTGCAGCAAACCATCGATATTTTTACAACAGATGTAGCAAAAAACGACCTCATCATCCCATTTCAGTATAATGAAGCATTAAAATACATTGATGCCGTAAAAAAGAAAATGAAAAGAGAGGGATTAAAAACTGATGATATTAACCGCTATTTTACCATACAGGGCAGGGAAAGCCCATTTGAAGATAAAATACCTTTACTCATCCATATCATTCAGCCCGACAATCCGCTTGGCGGTGGCCCCGGAGGGCTTGATTTTATACCTGCCGATATGCAGCAAATGCTTGCCACAGGAGAAAATGCGGCAGCAAATTTTGTGGCTTCGCTCAATCCGGGCGAAGTAGATTGGGCTTAAATACTGATAAAAACTGTACCTTTACACGGCAAATATCTAGCATGGAAATTAAACCCGGTCCTCTCTTACAACTAATAAACTCTCCTGCCGACTTAAAAAAACTGGATAAAAACCAGATGCACCAGGTAAGTGAAGAGTTGCGCCAATATATAATTGATGTAGTAAGCGTATATGGTGGTCATTTTGCTGCCAGCCTTGGAGTGGTAGAGTTGAGTGTGGCATTGCATTATGTATTTAATACTCCTTATGACCAATTGGTATGGGATGTAGGCCACCAGGCTTATGGCCACAAAATACTTACCGGCCGCAGAGATGCTTTTCCAACCAATAGAAAATATCATGGGCTTAGCGGATTTCCTAAGCGCTCCGAAAGCGAGTACGATACATTTGGCGTAGGCCACTCGTCCACCTCTATAAGTGCAGCTTTGGGCATGGCAATGGCAAGTTATTATAAAGGTGAAAAAGACAGGCAGCATATTGCAGTAATAGGGGATGGCGCTATGACGGCAGGCCTCGCTTTTGAAGCCATGAATCATGCTGGTGCAGCCAATAGCAACCTGCTCATCATTTTAAATGATAATTGTATGAGCATCGACCCCAATGTAGGGGCGCTCAAAGAATATTTAACCGATATTACCACATCGCATACATACAACAAAGTAAAAGATGATGTATGGAAGCTTTTGGGAAAATTGCCCGTAGGCAAAACGTTTAGCCGTGCCATGGCACAGAAGTTGACAGAAGGAGTAAAAGGCATGGTAAGCAGCAGCGCCAATATGTTTGAAGCGCTCAATCTTCGCTACTTTGGGCCTATTGACGGGCATAATATCAATAAACTAATAGATACTTTAAAAGATCTTAAAGACATACCCGGCCCTAAAATATTACACATAAAAACGGTTAAGGGCAAAGGATATGATTTGGCAGAAAAAGACCAAACACTTTGGCATGCACCGGGCTTGTTTGATAAAATAACCGGTGAAATAAAAAAGAAAGTTTACGAAATACCACAGCCACCAAAATACCAGGATGTATTTGGCCATACCATTATAGAGCTTGCCGAAAAAAATGATAAAATAATGGGCATCACACCTGCCATGCCCAGCGGCTCCTCTTTAAAATATATGATGGAAAAAATGCCTAATCGTGCTTTTGACGTAGGTATTTGTGAGCAACATGCCGTTACACTCAGCGCCGGGCTTGCTACACAAGGCATGAAGGTATTTTGTACCATTTACTCCTCATTTATGCAGCGGGCTTATGATATGGTAATACACGATGTGGCCATTCAAAATCTCCCGGTAGTATTTTGCTTAGACAGGGCCGGGCTTGTAGGCGAAGATGGGCCTACGCATCATGGTTGCTACGATATAGCATATATGCGATGCATACCCAACTTAATCATCAGCGCTCCCATGAATGAGAGGGAATTTAGAAACCTCATGTACACATCACAGTTAGAGAGCATTAAAAACCCATTTGTAATACGATACCCACGTGGCCAGGGTGTAATGCCAGAGTGGAAAACCCCCTTTGAAGAAATACAAATAGGCAAAGGCAGAAAATTAAAAGACGGAAAAGATATCGCCATATTATCCTTTGGCCACCCCGGCAACTTTGCCGCCGCCGCCATACGTGATGTAAAAGGCGATGGCATCAATCCTGCACACTATGATATGCGATTTGTAAAGCCAATAGATGAAGCAATGCTGCATGAGGTTTTCAGCAAATACCAAAAAATCATCAGCATAGAAGACGGAACCGTTGTTGGCGGTTTTGGCAGCGCTATTTTAGAATTTATGAATGAACATGGCTACAAGGCCGATGTAAAAATAATGGGCATACCTGACAGACTGGTAGAGCATGGCACTGCGGCAGAATTGTACTCCGAGATTGGGCTCGATGCAAATACTATTGCCGGGGTATTGAGAGAAATGGCAACGGTAAAAAAAGAAGTAACCACCGGTATTTAATTTTGTTTACCAGCATTTGTTTTTCATGGCATCATCGTTGTGTCACTCCCTTGTACAGCCTATTTCTTTTCAGCATACTTAGGGCATTGCCCTTCAAGGCATAAAAAAATACCTCCGTTTACAGAGGTATTTTTTTATAATTCTCTTAATTCATCGGTATCTCTATCGCCAGCAGCTCAGCATCTTCGCTTGCTTTTATGGTAAAGCTATCAGCATCGGAAATTCCTATCGCATCTCTCTTGCCTAATTTTTTTCCGTCAACTTCTGCAGCACCATTTATTACTACTAAAAAAACGCCATTGCTTTTAAATGCATTTGTATAGCTTATTTCAGTGCCAGCTTTTAGGTTTGTAAGAGAAAACCGGGCATCCTGATTTATCCATAATGCATCATCCTCTTCTTTTGGCGATACTACCACCTGCCATTTTCCATTTCTTTCTTTTTCATCAAAAGCCTTTTGATCATATCTTGGCTTAATATTTCTCTCTTTAGGAAACACCCAGATCTGAAAAAGTGTAACAGAATCTGTTGCCGAAGCATTTGCTTCTGAGTGTTGTATTCCACTACCGGCACTCATTATTTGTATATCACCGGCTTTTATAATGCCTTCACCACCGGTGCTGTCTTTGT
>JAFDXD010000162.1 GCA_018268135.1 Bacteroidota bacterium | reverse complement strand
CGAATTACAAAGGGAACAGTAAAAGGATTGAGAGCTAGAATTGCCTTATTTAGAGGAGGGTATTCTTTAAGGCAAGCTTCTCATACTGTAGAAAGAAGTAGCGACTATTTAAAATATTATCAAATTGCAAGAGATGAATGTAATGATATTATTTCTTCAGGCCAGCATACTCTCAACCCAAGTTTTAAATCTCTTTGGAAAGACCAGGTATGTGCTCATGCCGTTACAGATCCTAATGGTGAATTAATGTTTCAGGTAAGTGCCATTGGCGGCACCGGGGCAGAAGACACAAAATTAGGCTATTACAACGGGCCTACTGTAAATAGTAAAGGAAATAAAAGTGTAAATGTATTGCCAAATTATTTTTATCTGTTTGACTCTTCAGACTTACGCCGTGATGTAACCTGTGCGGCATACAGTGTAAATTCAGATGGTGTAACAAAAACCGGCCAGGCCATTACTGCTATTTGCGATGGAAAATACAGAAGAGACTGGATAACGAATCCTACGATTGACCCTTCTAATGCCATACAATATTTGGGATTAAAATGGCAAATACTTCGTTACTCAGATGTATTGCTCATGTTTGCCGAAGCAGAAAATGAATTAAACGGGCCGGCAAATGCTTATGAAGCAGTAAATGAAGTTCGCAGAAGAGGATATGGTAAGCCAATAAATACTCCCGACCCAACAGTTGACCTCCCTGCTGGCCTTAGTAAAGACGATTTATTTAAAGCAATTGTAAGAGAAAGATCTTTGGAACTTGGAGGAGAAGGTGTAAGAAAATTTGATTTGCTTCGCTGGAATTTATTAGGAACAGCCATTGCAGAATCTCGTGCAAATATGCTAAATATGTCAAACCTAACTGCTATGTCTGACCCAACGTATATGGCCGGATTTCCTTCTTATTCTAAATCATCAACATTGCCTATTGCCATGTATTATATTAAACCAACAGTGTCTGATGATAATAATGTAGGTGGTTTGTGGAAAAATTCTTTTTACTATACTGCACCTACTTCTACACCTTCAGGTACATCCAAAGTAGTTTGGCTCAGTACAGCTATAAATACAGTGGCCGTATCAAGATATGCTACTGGGTTTACTCCTAACAAATCTGAATTATTGCCCATACCTCAGCCGGCAAGAGATGCAAACTATAACCTGTCTCAAAATTTCGGCTACTAAATACTTTCAGAATAAGGCTGAAAATAATTCAGCCTTATTCTTTTTAATAAAATATTAATACTTGGTAGAAAAAAATTATGAAAAACATTCTTTTAATTTCTGTTGTATTTTTTTCTCTCGGATTTTTGAATTGTACTTCAAAATATAATCTTACTAACGCCCGGGTAAACGAAATACCCCTTGCTTTTCCGGGAGCAGAAGGGTTTGGTAAGTTTACAACAGGTGGCCGTGGTGGTAAGGTACTTATTGTATCTAACTTAAATGATGATGGCCCCGGTAGTTTTCGCAAAGCAGCAACGGCCAAGTATAAACGCATAATTGTATTTGCAGTTTCCGGCACCATACATTTAGAAAAGAAAGTAAACATAGCAGGCGATTGCACTATTGCTGGTCAATCGGCCCCCGGTGATGGAATTTGCATTGCAGATAGAAATGTATCCCTTGGCGGTAACAATATTATTGTACGATACCTTCGCTTTAGAATGGGAGATAGATATGCAAATGAAGGAATGGTAGATGGTGCAGGTGGCGATGATGCATTTGGCGGAACACGCCGCAATAATATTATCATTGATCATTGCAGCATGTGTTGGAGCGAAGATGAAGTGTTTTCTGTGTATGCTGGCGATAGTACTACTTTGCAATGGAACATGATTTATGAGCCACTCAATTATTCATATCATTTTGAAAAAGGAGATAAAGATTTTGAACATCATGGCTACGGTGCCATTTGGGGAGGAACCAACTTTTCTGCCTATTATAATTTATTTGCTCATTGCAATAGTCGCAATCCGAGGTTTGATGGTATTAGAAATACAGCGGTTGAAAATGTTGATTTTCGCAATAATGTAATTTACAATTGGGGCAACAATAGTATTTATGCAGGCGAAGGCGGCATGTATAATATTGTAAACAATTATTTTAAATATGGCCCTTCTACTAAGCCTTCAGTAAAAATGAGGATTGTAAACCCATATAAAGAAGAAAAACCTCAAATACCTTATGGCAAATTTTTTGTTGAGGGAAATTATGTAGATGGATTTAATGATGTTTCAAAAAATAATAGCCTCGGCGTATTTATGGGAAACAAAGGTAATACGGATGATAAAAATGAAGCATTAGCATTAAATGCTTTTTCTGCAATTTCCATTCCTTTATTAACAGCCAAGGAAGCATATACTAAGGTATTGCAAAATGCCGGAGCTAGTTACAAAAGAGATACGCTTGATGAAAGAATTATAATGGATGTAAAAAATCGTACCGGACAAATTATAGATGTACAAGGAGGTTTTCCGCATGGTACAGAATATGCAGCTACTATTAATGCCTGGCCTGCTTTAAAATCTGCAGCAGCGTTGACAGATACAGACAAAGACGGAATGCCTGACGAATGGGAAATAAAAAACGGGCTAAACCCCAATGATGCTTCTGACGCTTCTAATTTTAAACTTAGTTTGGAATATACTAACGTAGAGGTGTACCTGAATAATCTTTTACAATAAAATTTTACAATCTTTTTTTATGACTAATAAATATTTTCACCCAACTCGATTTTTCACTTTTTTGATAATATTTGCATTAATGTCTTTTAGTTTTTTACCTCCTAAAAAGTTAACCATTTGGCTGATTGGCGACTCAACCATGTCAATTAAAGAAAAAAAAGCATACCCCGAAACGGGCTGGGGAATGCCCTTTGCAAACTTTTGGGACTCGTCTGTTACAATAGATAACAGAGCAAAAAATGGGCGTAGCTCAAAATCTTTTATGGCAGAAAATTTATGGCAGCCCGTTGTTGATAATTTAAAAGAAGGTGATTATGTGTTTATTCAATTTGGGCATAATGATGAATCGGTAAATAAAGCTGAGAGGTATTCTACACCTGAGCAATTTAAAGATAACCTTATTAAATATATTACTGAATCTCGTTCAAAGAAAGCTATTCCGGTATTAATTACTCCGGTATCACGCTTAAAGTTTGAAGGCAATACTGCTGCGGAAACGCATCCTGTATATGCTCAAATTGTAAGAGATGTTGCAAAAGAAAATAATGTGACTCTAATAGATTTGGATGAAAAAAGTAAATCACTGCTACAGCAACTCGGCCCTGATAAAGCACCTTTATTATTTAATCATCTGTTGCCCGGCGAGCATCCCAACTATCCCGAAGGCAAAGATGATAATACGCATTTTAATGAATTGGGAGCTCGTAAGATGGCCGAATTAGTATTGGCAGAGATAAGAACTGCTATCCCTGAACTTGCACAAAAAATTGTTATTGGCAAAATAAAAAAGTAATTGATGAAGGCTGGCCTGTTTGTGATCTTTTGTTTCTTTGCAAATATCCTCTTTGCACAGCCAGTTAATGGAATTACTCATCAGCCCGACACTTCATTTACTACCAATAGCGCTTTCATTGCTGCACAAAAAAAGTATCCCGATATTCGAATTGCTGAGCCTGCTAATTACAAAAATGTAAGCCAAAAATTTAATATTGAATATTGTAAAGATGATGGCCGAAAACTTTTTTTGGATGTATTTTCTCCCGTAGAAAAATCTTTAAAAAAAAGAGTAGCAATTCTTATTTTATTTGGAGGTGGCTGGCGCTCAGGTACTCGTTCACAGCTTTATCCTCTTGCTCAAAAGCTTGCTTCACTTGGGTATGTATGTGTTACTCCTGATTACAGTTTATCAACTGATGCTTATTATCCAGCCGCAATTCATGATATAAAAACTGCCGTAAAATGGATAAAATTTCACCATAAAGATTTTAATATAGATACGGCTAAGCTGGTAGCACTTGGTTTTTCGGCAGGGGGCGAGTTGGCAGCATTTGTAGGAAACACTAATGGATATACGCAGTTTGATGGCAAAAATTGTTTTAACAATATTTCATCGTGGGTTCATGGTATCATTGATATTGACGGTACCCTTTCTTTTGTTCATCCCGAAAGTGGAGAAGGGGATGATTCTAAAAAGACATCAGCAGCTACCTATTGGCTTGGCTATGCTAAATCAGATAAGCCCGAACTGTGGGAGGAGGCGTCGCCACTCACTTACACGGGAAAGAATACGCCGGCTACCTTATTTATCAATAGCTCCATAAGCCGTATGCACGCCGGACGAACAGATTATATTAATATCCTTAAAAAATATGGAACGTATTATCAAATTAAAACCTTCGACAATACTCCTCATAGTTTCTGCTTGTTTTATCCCTGGTTTACAACTATGGTAAAATACATCGACAATTTTTTAAAATTTGTATTTCAATAAATTTTTAAGAATGGGTAATTATAAAAAAATATGGTTAGTTTTTTTGTTTTTATTGTTCGGGTCATACCTATATTCTCAAACTGCCAACCCAAAGCAATATAAATACCTTTTCACCGTGGCAAAAGACGGCAGTGGTGATTTTAATAATATTCAAGATGCTATCAATGCAATGAGGGCTTACCCTTTAGCACCTATTACACTGTATATTAAAAATGGGGTGTATAACGAAAAAATAATTTTGCCTGCTGAAAATACAGACGTTTCGTTTATAGGAGAAAGTGTTGATAAAACCATTATTGTATTTAGTGACTACTCCGGCCTTGGTAAATTAACCACCTTTACTTCATATACGGCAAAGATTTCTGGAAATCGATTTAGAGCTGAAAATATTACTTTCCAAAACGCTGCAGGCCCGGTAGGACAGGCCCTTGCTTTGTATGTAGATGCTGATAAAGCAGTTTTTAAAAATTGCAAATTCATCGGCAATCAGGATACTATCTTTCTTTCGGGCGAATCTGCAAGGCAATATTTTGATAATTGCTACATAGAAGGCACTACAGATTTTATTTTTGGCCCATCTACAGCAATTTTTAAAAATTGTACTATTCATTGCAAAGCTAATTCATACATAACGGCTGCTAACACTACAATAGGAAAAAAATTTGGCTTTGTATTTATACACTGCAATATCTCTGCCGATAGTAATGTTACAAAAGTTTATTTAGGAAGGCCCTGGCGTGCTTATGCAAAAACTGTTTTTATTCAGTGCAATTTACCTTTACAAATTGTACCAGCGGGGTGGAGCAATTGGAATAATCCTGAAAATGAAAAAACTGTTTTTTACGCAGAGTACAATAATGCCGGAAAGGGTAGTGTTACTTCTCATAGAGTAAAATGGAGCCATGTATTGAGTGATATTGAAGTTAAAAAATATAATGAAGAGAATATATTTTCTACTTTAAACACTACTGCTCCTGAAGATAAATGGTATCTTATTCCTGCTAATGAGAAAACTATTTTTTCGAATAATTAAGTAAAGCAATTGAGTCAAATACTAAGGGCAATATTTGCTAAAATTTTTTTCTTAGATGCATGTAAATTTTTAAGCAGGTGATATTGTTTTAAGTGCAAACATTGCAGATATATAAAAATTGAATTGGGCTGCGTTGATATAGTTCATGGTTTGTAAAAGCTCACTGTTGTATTATAATGACAAT
>JAFDXD010000161.1 GCA_018268135.1 Bacteroidota bacterium | reverse complement strand
GTGGTAGCATTTGATTGCGTATTTGCATCAGTTGTTTGAGCTTGTACAGTTGTGCAAAAACTCAAAATTAATAAGGCAAATAAAGAGGTTATGATTTTTTTCATTTTAAATAGTTTTTGTACTATTAAATTAAAAAAAATCAAATTTGAATTGTTCCTAAACCAAGTGGTTAACGATTGCTTAACCATGCAGGACTAATAGAGCATCCTTACTTTTAAGGTCTCTTTCACACTTCTCATTAACTCCATAGCATTTTTGCTTAAGTGCTTATCTATATCTAATACCACGTAGCCAATAGTATCGTTGGTTTTAAGATACTGGCCCAATATGTTGATATGATTTTCACTAAGCAATGTATTGATTTGGCTCAATACACCGGGTACATTTTTATGAATATGAAGTATGCGGTGTGCACCTTCCTGAGGTGGTAATGATAATGCAGGAATGCTGTGCGACCCGGTGCTTACACCTTTTTCTAAATAATTAAATAATTTATTGCTTACATCTTCGCCAATATTGCTTTGAGCTTCAAGGGTGCTGCCGCCAATATGTGGCGTTAGTAATACATTGGGCAGCCCTTGCAATACTGTAGTAAAAGTATCTCCGTTTTTTTCAGGCTCCACCGGAAAAACATCGATTGCTGCGCCACTCAAATGCCCATCCAGCAAAGCTTTACGCAATGCAGGCAATTCCACCACCTCACCTCTTGCATAGTTCAATAGTATCGCACCTTTTTTAAAATGCTTTAAGTTTGTTTTATTAATCATGTTCTTAGTAAGAGATGTTTCGGGTACATGCAGCGTTACTATATCTGATTGTTGCAACAATGCTTTTAATGATTTTACATCAGTTGCATTACCCAAAGGAAGCTTAGTTTCTACATCATAAAAAATTACTTTTAACCCCAACGACTCCGCCAATACGCTTACCTGACTCCCAATATTTCCGTATCCAATAATACCAATAGTTTTCCCTCTCAGTTCATGGCTTCCTGTAGAGTCCTTCATCCATGCTCCCTGGTGTGCAGCTTTATCTTTATCAATTATTTTTCTGATTAGCATGATAGAAGCACCAATTACCAACTCTGCCACACTCCTGGTATTACTATAAGGTGCATTAAATACCGCTACCCCATTTTGTTTGGCTTTATTTAAATCTACCTGGTTTACACCAATACAAAAACAACCAATGGCCTGCAATTTTTTTGCTGCCTCTAATACCCTTGAAGTAATTTTGGTTTTACTTCTTATTCCAATAAGGTGTACATCCTTTATTACTTTTACTAATTCATCTTCACTTATTGCTCCTGTTAATTTTTTAACATTTTTATACCCATTGCTCTGAAAATGCTTTACAGCTACATCACTTATATTCTCTAAAAACAGAATATTAATATTTTCTTTTGGATAACTTGTATTTTTCTTTTCTGCCATAATTTTTACATCGTATTTTGCACAAATATATTATTTAAATTTTTTTTCAGGCATGATATCTGCATTTCGAACTCAATTTCCTTGTTATATACAACGCAAAATTTCTTTACTGTTTTTTTTGATTACTTTTTTTTTGAGTTTATTTTGTATGGCTGCTTGCCACTCATCTACTCGTACTATCGTAAAAGATAAATTAAGTGATTCCTTAATCCCCCTTCCTGCTCCGGGTATAGTAAAGGCAGACGATAGTGCACGAATTTACAAATCATGCGAAATTTGGTACGATACCATTTTAAAAAAATCTGGGTTTAATGGCGGTATGCTGGTTGCCCAAAATGGCAAAATCATTTTTGAAAAATATGCAGGCACCATCCACCTTAAGGGAACAGATAGTATTACCAAAGAAACCCCCATGCACATAGCATCTATTTCAAAAACATTTACCGCAATGTGTATTTTAAAATTATATCAGGATAAAAAGTTAAGCCTTGATGATGAGTATAGCAAATACTTTCCTCAATTCAATTATCCCGGAGTTACCATTCGCACCCTCTTAGATCATAGAAGCGGCCTTCCTAATTATTTATATTTTATGGATGCACTTGGTTGGAATAAAAAAACATTTATCACAAATAAAGATGTTTTGGATTACCTCATTTCTAAAAAAAACCAATTGCAAAATATTACTGCACCCAATACCCATTTTACTTATTGCAATACCAACTATGCATTGCTTGCATTGCTTGCTGAAAAAATAACAGGCACAGCTTTTCCTGAGTTAATGAAGCAAACTTTTTTTGACCCCTTGCAAATGAAGCATACTTACATATATGTACCAGCCGATAGTGCCGTCGCTACGCCCAGCTACGATTGGAGAGGTAACCAAATAGCTTTAGAATATTTAGACGATGTATATGGCGACAAAAATGTGTACACTACACCCGAAGATTTGCTGATATGGGATAGAGCGCTAAGATCAAACCTCATTTTTTCAAAAGAAACACTTGAACAAGCTTATACGGGTTATAGTAATGAAAAGCCGGGCATCAAAAATTATGGCTTAGGCTGGCGAATGAATACTTATCCAAATGGAAAAAAAATAATTTACCACAATGGATGGTGGCATGGCAGCAATGCTGCATTTGTAAGGCTATTTGATGAAAATGCAACCATTATTATTATCGGAAATAAATTCAATAGAAATATTTATAAAGCAAAGGAGCTTAGCAATATATTTGGCAACTATTTTGAAGCAGAATCTGAAGAAGAGGCAGAACCCCCTTCTGATTCTTTACAAAAAACTGTATTACCGTCACTTCATAATAAATTACACAAACCACTACAGAAAAACTCACCAAAAACGAGATTAAAACTTCAAAAACATTTCTAATTTTATAGAAACGCTGAAATAATGTGCAATAATTGTGGTTAAAAAATGCGGTTTTCTGCATTTTTTTTCTTTAATTTGAATTCAAACTAATTTTCTTTAACAAAAATTGCTTAAAAAATAAGCACTGCTTGCCAATAAACCCACCTGCTTTTTTCTATTTTAAAATTGCAAAATTTTAAAATAAAAACTTTACAAACTAAAAAAATAAACAGCTATGAGAAAATTTCTGCTTTT
>JAFDXD010000160.1 GCA_018268135.1 Bacteroidota bacterium | reverse complement strand
GGATTGCCCACTTCTTTGGATTTTTCCGAACCCTTCTATTTCAAAGAGAGAGGACCTTAGAATTTGTACTGGGTGTTCCCGCATATAGCAAAGTTTTTGTTCTTGGAGAGCCCAAGCTCTTTTGTTTCAACCCTCCATAGCATTGGCTAATCACACATGTAATCCAATCTGTGCTGATTTACCGATTGCTCCTAATAATATCATTAATCCTATTACTTCTATTTCTTTCCCTTCCACTATCGGTATTAATACTGCATACTCTAATGTTCTATATTGTGTATAGCTGATTATTATAGCGATAACAATACCTAAATCTCCTATTCGGTTAACAATCATAGCTTGTATTGCAGCTTTATTTGCTTGTATTCTTGTATATCAATAATTAATTAATAAATATGAACACAATCCTACCCCTTCTCATCCTATAAACATTTGCATTAAATTATCTGCTGTCACTAATATTAACATAAATCATGTGAATAATGAAAGATAAGCCATAAATCGAGGTTTATGAGGATCTTCTCCCATGTATTCAGTTGAATAAATGTGTACTAATAATGAGATACTAGTAACAACGACACACATGATAGCAGTTAAACCATCAAATTGTAAACCTAAATCTACCAATACTCATTTTGTTAATTTTATATAACACTCCGTCTTTTTCATTACTACTTCATAAAATATATATATTGCAGTTAACCATGTTATTAGCATTGATGCTATCGTTATTCTACCTGCTCCTTCTCTTCCAATTTTTCTACCTAAAAGGCCAGATACAATAGCACTTACTAATGGCATTCATAATATTATTA
Organism: Bacteroidota bacterium; assembly: GCA_018268135.1. Classification (GTDB taxonomy): domain Bacteria; phylum Bacteroidota; class Bacteroidia; order Chitinophagales; family Chitinophagaceae; genus Ferruginibacter. The sequence goes on along the minus strand of JAFDXD010000160.1, from coordinate 37,600 downwards.
AATACATTCTACATTCGGCAGGATTCGAACCTACGACTAATTATTTAGAAGACAACTTCTCTACCTCTGAGTTACGAACGTTCTTCTTTTTTATGCTATTTCTTCTCTATTTATTATGTGAATAATATTAAGAATGCTAATCCTAAAGCAAATAATGCGATAGCTTCTGATAAAGCAAATCCCATAATTGCGTATGCGAATAATTGTTGTTTTAAACTTGGGTTTCGTGCGTAACCTGTTATTAACGCTGCGAATACTAATCCAATCCCTGCTCCACTTCCTGCTACTCCTATCACTGCTAATCCTGCTCCTATTAATTTTGCTGCTTCTGTCATTGTTTTATTTTATCTTTAGTAAGTTTTCCCTTATCTAAGATTTCGAAGATGATTAGGTTTGAACTAACGATCTCTAGCTTGACAAACTAGCGCATTAACCAACTATGCTACACCTCCTTTCAACCAAGTTTTCCTCCTTTTATTACATTGATCTATGAATGTTTATATTTTTTATTTTATTACTTCTAGCCTTCATAGGTATCGTTGTTAATCGTAAAAACGTGATTTCCCTTCTAATGTCTATCGAATTACTTCTTCTTTCTATCAATCTTATCTTTATTACCGTATCTATCTCTTTAGATTCTTTCTATGGTATGTTATTTGCCTTTTTCATCTTAGTTGTTGCCGCTGCTGAATCTGCTGTCGGTTTATCAATTTTAGTCGCTTATTGACGAATCAAAAAATCTATTGCTATCCAATTCATCAATCTTCTTCGAGGTTAACCCTTAATAAGTTATCTATTCTATCGTCGTTCTCACTCCTAATTTAGCCCCTGCCGCTCTTAAACTTCTTCTATTTATATCCCCCTTACTAATTACTTCTACTATTACACTATTCATTCTAATTCTACTAATTCTATGATCTATTCCCCCTTTACCTTTCCCCATTCTAACTTCTAATGGTTTAGCAGTAACAGCTAAATGTGGAAATACTTTTACCGCAATAGAATTTGTTTTCGGATCTAATGTTCGTTTTAGTACCATTATCACCGCCTTCATTTGCGTCGCCGTTATTCTTCCTGGTTCTCTGCTTATTAATCTTAATTTATTTATGTTATTCGTACTACTTTCATTTATTTTTGGTATATATGATACTCTCCCTTTATGTCTTTTCATTCTCTTTTACTTCTTTTCGTTCCATACTTACTTCTCGATGTTTTTCTTCCTATCACCCCTCCTAAATCATACACTCCTCTCACTAAATGCACCCTCACCCCTGGTAAATCCGGTACCCTTCCCCCTCTCACCAATACTACTGAGTGTTCTTGTATATTATGTCCTTCTCCCATTATATATGCATCTAATATTTTTCCGTTAGATAATTTTACTTTAGCTAATTTACGTAATGCTGAATTAGGTTTTTTAGGTTTTCGTGTAAATACTCTTAGAACTACTCCTTTTTTTTGTGGATTTCCTTCTAATGCTCTCGTTCTTATTTTCTTCTCTTGTTCTTTCCTTGGTTTTCTTATTATTTGTCTTAATGTTGGCACGGGCGATAGACAGGATTTGAACCTGCAACCTTCTCAACCACAATGAACTGCCCCACCATTAGGCCACTATCGCCTTCTCTCCTTCACCCTTCAATCTAAGCCATTATTTTCCTCACTCCCTTTCCTCCTTCCTTAGTTTATAAGCTTGTAGCCTAGTGGTAGGGCAAATCGCTCATAATGATTCCCGCGTCGGTTCGATCCCGACCAAGCTTATGTCCAATTCCTCTAGTCCGGTCTAGGAGTCATTTCTTTCTAAAATGCAACGTGGGTTCAAATCCCTCATTGGATATCTTTGACGTTAGATGGATTTGCACCATCAACTCCTGCTTATGAGACAAGCGGTTTAACTCCTTAAACTATTACGTCATAAATCTTCCTCTTTTCCTATAGGTGTTCTTTTCATGTTGGAATTGGTAGACAAGTGTGACTTAAAATCACATGCTTCGCGCGTGTGGGTTCAACTCCCACTGAAAAGATCATTTTTTACTGTCCGATCCCTTAAGCTCTCGACTACAGTAATTACCTGCCTATGTAGCACTAATGGTTATTGCATCTATTTTGTAAATAGCTTTGTCTGAGTTCGATTCTCAGCATGGGCTCATTCTTATGGCTTAGTGGTTAAAGCGCTTTCCTGAAAAGAAAGATATCGTTGGTTCAAATCCAACTTTGAATACATTTTTCATTACTTTCCCCCCCTTTTATTTACTTCCCCCTTTTTCCTCATAAACAGCGTGTAGCTTAATTGGTAGAGCGTTCGTTTTGGGTACGAAAGATATCGGTTCAACTCCGGACATGTTGATTGGGCGTTTAATTCAGTTGGTTAGAATGTATCCCTTACAAGGATATTGTCAAGAGTTCAATTCTCTTAATGCCTTTCTGGAGAGATGCTAGAATGGTCAATAGACCAGTTTGCTAAACTGTCGCAATAAAATGCTTGTGGGTTCGAGCCCCACTCTTTCCAATGTTTTACTTCCATATTAAAGAGCTTAAATTTAAATCACTTTATTATCTAATATCTTTTATAATAACTCTTAGTATAATTTGACTTCATTTGGATGTCCTTTTTCAATACTCTCCTTTTTACTTCTTACACTCTAAATGAGATGATGCTTTTTATGCCTTCTTCCTCTTCTCCTTCATCCTTTCTTTCTTCTGAACTTCCCCCTTCTTACTCACTCTCCTTTTCTTATGACTCCTTCCCGCCCTTTTTCCTCACGAACGTATCTCCCTCATCCTTTCCCTTATCTACCTTTCTTTCTCTCTTCTTCTCTACTTCTGTTGTTTTCCAGCTTTAATACTACTATCTCCTACCTTTTTTACTACATTCCATTCAGACTCTTTCCTTTTCACTCCTAACATCCTCGATCTACTTTCCGTCTTTCTTGATGTTTCCGCCGGTATCCTTTTCATCTTCATTCTCCCCCTCTTCGTCTACTTTCACATCTCTCGACCTTTTCTTTACCTATTCTCTCTATTAATTGCTTCCATTTTTGCAGATCTTTTCTCTTTCCTTTTGATTCTACTACCACTCATTTTATTAATAGAATGGACATTTTTCATGTACTATTTTCTTCTTAAATGATTTAGCTCCCAAAGCTCGTAGCTCAGTGGTAGAGCCCTTCATTGATAATGAAGTGGTCAAAGGTTCAATTCCTTTCTAGCTTATTATTAGATTTGTAGCATAGTGGTTAGTGCCGTTGTCTTCAAAATAACTAGCAGGGGTTCGATTCCCTTCAAGTCTGTCCTTACTTACGGGTTCGTCTAATGGTAAGACTCTCCATTTTGAGTGGAGCTAGTGTTGGTTCGACTCCTGCACCCGTAGTTGTCCTATCCTTTTTATTCCCTAATAAATTTCTCTGTTTTGTATCACTTAGTTATCGGCTTTGTCCTTTACTCTTTCTTCTATTTAATTTTATGATAATTATATTTTTTTTCTTAATTTTATTATTTCTGCTAATTCTAATCTTGTCGTTGCATGGTATATTGTTACTCCTAATATTACTAATAATCACACATATTGTGTTACAAATGTTTCTACGTTTAATTGTGGCATCTCTTTCTTTTCTTTCCTACTACTCTCCTAATGTAAGTGTATTGACTCTCCTACATATATCGCCGTTAATAAGCTAAATACATATGCTTGTATTAATGCAACTGCCATTTCTAATATTGTAATAAATAATATTATGAAAATTGGGAATATACTTAATATTGACAATACTCCTCCTGCTGTTATCATTGTAAATGCAAATCCTGATATTATCACAAATAATAAATGTCCTGCTGTTATATTAGCTGCTAGTCGTATTCCTAATGATAATCCTTTAGCTAATTGTGATACTAATTCAATTACTACTAAGAATGGAGCTAATGCTAATGGTGCCCCTCCTGGCATTAACATTGAGATATAGTTACTTCTGTAGTTTTCTATACCTAATAATGTTACTCCTATTAAAATACTTACACTCATTCCTATCCCTACTACTATATGTGCTGTAGGTGAAAATGTGTATGGTACTATTCCTACTAAGTTCATTATTGATAAGTTAATAAATAATGCTCAGATCATTGGCACATATCGCCCTTCTCCTATATTATCCATTACTAATCCTATTATTTGTCCATACGCTAATTCTATAACTGTTTGTCATCGACCTGGTACTAATTTACCTTCAGCGATATTAATCTTATATAATACTTGATATATTAATACTGCATATAGCATATACACTGTAGAGTTAGTTATTGATAAATCTAATACTCCAAATTGTAATGGTATAATTCGATGCACTTCAAATTGTTCAAATGGTGAATATGTTACTACACTCATCATATTCTCTATTAATTCTATTCCTTGTCTTGTTTCTGCTCCTCTCACCTATTGTTATAAATTTTACCGTGAGGAATTTTTTGTTTACTTTTATCTCCCTTTACTACATACCTCCTTAAAATTTATTCTATGCTAATCTTATCCATTCTATTTTCAATTTTTCTACTCCTTTCCATTATTATCTTAGAACTATTAAACACTATCACGGTTCTAACTCTTATAATCGATTCTATTTTAAAGTTTACTAACACCTTCCATACCACGGGTATAAGGGGTAAAATATCGTCCAGCTCACCCTTTTCCTATTGGTTGTCTTCCGGTCCTCTTTCGATGCTATCCCGCCTTTTCTTTTATTTTCTCCTCTGTTTCCTCATAACCTAACTTTCCTTCCGCTACCCCTTCATCTTTATCATCCTTTACACTCTTTTCAGAAGCTTTACCTTTAGTCCTATTCATCTTCTTTTGCATTTCCTCCACTGACCCTTTCGCTACACTAACTCCTTCCATACCCTGTGTATTTACATCAAACTCCTTCATTACTACCATATTACCTATCATATAGCTTGTTGGATCTATTAACTTTCCATCTACAAGTCGTCACGCTAGAGTTCCTATCCATGTAACTACTCCACTATCCTTATGTGTATATACAATTCTAGCTCTTCCGTCCGCTAGTCCTGGTGTTTTACGTGTATATTTTACACTAGATATAGACATTGAACCTACATCTACTAATCTCTTAAATGCATCAAATTTATACACTTTCTCCATAGCCTCCTTATTACCTATTATTGCTCTATATAAATCTTCTAGTGTTACCAACCCTTTCTTAATACCCGCTGATGCTATCTTTATATCACCTTCTCATGTCTCAACTCCATATGTTTTAGGTGCCTTAAACACTGCGTTTTTAATTCTAAATTCATGTTTAAACATTCCTATTTCACTTGGGCTGACCATTGACGGTTCTAGTTCACCGTGCACTACCTCTGTGTCTGTGTACACCATTCGATCTCTCAATTCATTCATTTTTATACGTGCATATGCTGTTACCGCTGCTGCTATTGCCACATTTATACTGTATTCATTATTATGACCTTCTTCTAATTCTCGTACTGTATTTGTCATAGCCCCCTCTTTAACTTGAATATCAAGTTTAGTTTCATTGCCTCTATACCCCATCATCCCATATAGTGAGTTTAATAGCAACTTATTTATTGATCTCTCTACTATGTCTGATGCTGACGACTTCATCTTATATATTGGCTCGATATACCCTTTAAATATATAACCTTTATTTAAGAAGTTGTACCCTCTTAGTACCTCTATCTTATACCCTTTTCCTTCAGCGTACTTTAACTCTTCGCTGAAATATCCACCCTCTCAATTACCTGTAACGGCCATAACTCAATCAGATCCTCTTAAGAGCAAGAATGGCACTTTAGTGCGTTAATTTGGGAGAAGTCGTGGTAACGCCCATTTCTTAAAAACTACAAGGCAGTCCAACCATGACTATCCTACAATGTAATAGTATGCTGCTTAAAATGCTGTTGTAGTGTGTATGTTTGTGTTGATCAGATCAAAATCTTGATGACTTCATCTCTAAAAATGCTGATGACTTACCTTTTATTTTATCTGAATACCCTGATGATTATCAAATTGTGCATGATTCTTACACTAATATTCATCGAACTAAATTAAATAAAAATAATCAACTTTTAATTAATGCACAAAACCTACTATCTGATAGTTATCTTATAAATTTTGAAATGCTTTCTTTTATCCTTCATCAGCTTTCTCTTAATGATACTACTATTATTGATAATATCCTTATGTTAAGTTCTGTTAGCCATAATCAGCGTAAAATAGCTCTAAATGACTATAGATCATCAGTTAAAGATTATTATACTCATAAGAAAACTAATAATGTTCCTGATGATAGTTTACTTGATGTTATGAATTCCTCTCGTATAGTTAAAAATGAATACCAATCTCAGAGATCTCTTACTTTTTCAGCTTTATATACTTTATTGTTAGCTACAGTCTATTCTAGTATAGATTATTTTCATATACCTGTATTCTATGATTTTAGAGGTAGAATTTACTGTGGTAATAAATATTTACATTATCAAGCTGGAGAGTTAGCTAAATCATTATTATTATTTCATGAAGGGTCAGTATTTGATCCTGTAAATGAAGGTGATTACTTTAGATATGGAGTTATGTTGTATACAGGAGGTGTAGACGACAGTGGTTTAAAGATGTCATGAGCTTCAATGGATATATACTATGTTAATAACTTAAATTCAATTTTTGATTGAACTAATGATAATGATGAGTATTGATATAAAGCTAAATCTCCGTTATTATTTAAAGCATGAAAACTAGAGTACTGTCGATACATGAAAAGGGATAAATCTAAACCTTTTATAACAAGGATTATCTTTAGATATGATTCAACGTGCAGTGGTTTACAACATATTGCTGCCTTAATAAAAGATTAAACTTTAGCAAAGTATGTTAACCTGACTGCTGCAACTCCTTCAGATAGACCTTATGACTTATATGAAATAGTAGCTCAAAATTGTAGAGAATATATTTTAACACCTAATTGAGAAAAACTACTGCAGTGTAATATTAATAGAGATTTATTAAAAATTCCTATTATGACTAAAGCTTATAATGCAACCCTACTAACTACACATCAGAACATACTATCTAAATTTAAAAGAATTTCTAAAGATACTTATGAAAGAAATAATATTATTCTTGATGTATCTGATATTATTGTAATATCTAGATTTGTATACGATTCAACTAATGAAGGTAATGTATTACAGAATTTATCTGTATTCATGAAGTTTCTAAAAAGCTGAGCACTTGTATCAGCTAAATTAGACACACCTTTAGTATGAAAGACACCGGCTGGAATTGAAGTAATGGCATCAGCTGCCGACTTACTACCTTATACATATGGCAGAGTTATATTAGATGGTGTAAAAATAGCAATTAAAGGTGTTAAAAGAGATACTAAAATTTCCTCTAGAAAACAAGTTAATTCTTTAGCCCCTAATCTTATTCACTCTCTTGATGCTTCTCACTTAACTATGGTAACTACTGAATGATATAAAACTCATTCTCAGCTTGTTGTTATACATGATTGTTTTGGAACAACATTAAAGAATGTTCCAGATTTACATTATATGATTAGAGAACAATTTGCTTCTCTTTACTGCTCTAATTTTCTTACTGATTTTCATACTCAACAACTACAACAAATTCAACTTAAGTTTAATATTAGTGAAGATATAAAAGGAAAATATGTAGATCTAGAACCATCTAAAACTAAGAAGAGTATAGTAAGACTACCGAGTGAATTCACAATAAAGAATGATGAAAAGTTATTAGATATAGGGAGAGCAATCTATAATGTACTAATAGTGGTATGGTATGAAAGATAGGGACATGCAGATAGCAAATTGAATACGAATGGAATTTAAAGTTATCTCTGCGGATAACTATTACATTTTGCCTTTTCTTTTTATTTTATGTTTTCACTTAGTCTTCGAGCTTATTTAGTATCATTTAGCTTATCACTTATGACCTATGACCATTATCTTTAGTCGCTCTTATTGATACTTTCTTTCTTTCACTTCGTGTTTGATATGCTTTCAACACTTATCAATTCATACTTAGCTACTCTGCTATGCTTTTTACATTACAACAGATATACCATTGGTATGGGCTTAAAGGTCCTCGCGTACTATTTAAACCATTAATCTTGTATCTCTCACATTAAAGATATAAGCCGAGCTGTCTCACGACGCTCTAAACTCAATTCACGTACCCCTTTAATATTCGAACAGAATAACCCTTGGAAGCTTATACACCTCCAGGATGGGATGAATCAACATCGCATTTTTGTTATCAAGAATTCTCGTATTGGAATCTCTATTCTACTTTCCACTTTCACAATGAATCTTTGTCTTCATACTCTCTACCAGGTACTCCCTTATCAGATCTTCAAATTTTAGACTGTACTTCGTTGGTATATATAATCGCATATTACCTTTTTCTGTTCTATGATAGTTTACCATTATTCCCCAATTTTCATTTAGCTCTTTCCTCAAAATATCTAACCCCTCTTTGGTAAAGCTATCCGTACATAATATATAAGCTCGTGCATTTTCTTTTTTTGAACCATTACCCATATACCAATAAGCCAATGCTCTTGGTGTTAAATTTATATCCTCTGGTACAACTTTTACTCACACACCTTTCTCATTCTTCTTATAAAATTTATGTGCTATCTCTAAAAATCCTGAATATACCTTTGTATTAAAGTACCATTTCCCATTTCCTTCCTTATCCTCTATGTATTTAGGTCCTGTTTCTGTAAACTCTTCTCATAATTTATACAAATGTCTTAAATATTGCTCATCTTTTTGTAAATACCTTAATCGTCATGTTTTTCCATCACTGTATGTTTGTAATGAACCATCTCCCAATAATGTACCGATCAAAATATCTTCGTTATTCTTATAAATTACATGATTTCTTTCCGTATTTAGAACACCTCTAATTTTCTTATTTTCTTTAATCATTGTTTAATGTACTTGTTTTTTTAATTCTTCTTGACTTTTATTTTTTCAATAAAACTACTATTCGCATAGCAGATCAGACTATATCATCAACTATTTTAGTTGTCGGCGTGTAGTCGTTGAGGGGCTATTCTTATTAGAAAGCTTCCCTGCTGATTGTCCGCACCTTCGTATTGTTTCTTTTTATTAGCAACGAAGGATACACCGGATGTTCCAGCATACAGCCAATTCAATATTACTCTCTCGAATAATACGCCCCTTGATGAGGTGCCAATCTACGAGGTCGGTTAGGACCCTAACCCGTTATTAGCCTGTTATCCCTAGCGTAACTTCCCTTTTGATTGCTAGCTTTTCCATTTCCTTCTAGCTGGTCACTATAACCGACTTTCGTCCCTGGTTGATGTATCTATCGTCCAGTCAAGCATACTTCTGCTATTACACTTCTTTGTATACCTTATGTAAGCCTTTGTTACTTTTTAAAAGGCTATCGCCCCAACCAAACTGTCTCCTATAAGTTTTCGTTCTTCATTACGACTTTTCTTAGTTTCTTGATCTCTCAAATCTTGGTCTTTCACTTTTCTCTTTAGAGACTCCACTTTTCTACTCTTTGATTGATCTTAATTCTACTTATAGTTTCAGTTAAGCTGCTAGGGTCTTCTTGTCCCTTAATGTGCTTTTCATAGTATCTTCACTACGATTCCAATTTCACTAGATATATCCTTGAGACAGTGGAGCGTTCGTTACCCCATTCATACTTGTCAACAATTAATTGACTATTGATTGCGCTACATTATCACAGTCAGAGTTCTTAAAATACACTAGTTTTCACTAGGGTGTGGACTATATCTTTAACTAACTAAATTTTTTTCCTGTGTTAGTTATCCCACGTATAGTCTCTGAGGTTCCTACTCAATTTTACGAAACTCCCCTTTTGAGGAGGATAAATTTTTGGTTACCTGCTGATTGTCCAATCTTTTAAATTTTCACATAGTTTTCACTCTGTATTAAAAGCTCTAAGGAGTTTCCAGCATATAGTGAGATTACGCAGCAATTCTGACTTTTTACTGCGGCCATTTAGTTGTCTTTATACTTGAAACTTTCATTCCTCATTTTCTGATTCAACCATTGGGCAGGGGTCGCTTCTATTACTTCCACTTTCGTGTTGGCTAAAAGCTATGTTTTTAGTAAACAGCCGACGCTCCCGATTTTATGTCCTTTGCAGGTCTTACCCTAAAGATAAGACATTTTGCCGAGTTCCTTAAGGATACTTCTTCCTTAGCCTTGGTATACTCTACCTATTCACTTGTGTTAGATTGATACAGTTATTAATACGAGGTTTTTCCTGAGTTAATCCTTTTCTCGTTTCCTCATCACCTTTCCCTTTCGGGTACAGCTTAGAGACTGTTTTATACTTACCTTGAATTTTCGGCTATTGTTTGTTTTCAATATTAGTTACTCATACTTGCATTGTCACTTTCAATTTTATATGAAACGTTCTGCTACCGTTTTTTACATCTTGTTTCGGTTGATATCTTAGCCACCTACATTATTGGCGCCTTTACTTTTTTCCAAATGTCACTGTTACGTGTTCTTTTTTTGTTGGCTGTTTCCAAGCCTACTTTTTTGGTGTCTTTCTAGTCGACTTACCTTTCACACTGAGATATCATTAATGACCTTAACATTGATTCTGGGTTTTTTCCCTCTCGACCTATGACCTTATCGCCCTAAGTCTGTCTATTCTACTTTATTAGTTAATCTATTCTTGGGTTTTTATCTCCTAATGGAGATATTCTAGTGCCTTACAAATCTTAACTTACTGTAGAATGCGCTACCTTTATAGCTTTCGCAGAAAACCAGCTATCTCCGAGTTCGATTGGCATTTCACCCCTATCCACAAGTCATCCCAGATTCTTGCAACAATCACGGGTTCGTTCCTTCGGTAAGTTTTTAATTTACTTTCAAACTGCTCATGGATAGATCACTCGGTTTCGGGTCCAATTATAATCAATCTCTTTCGTTCTCACTTCTCCTATTGGTTATAATTACTTGCAATTCCATTATACAAAAGGTACGTCTTTTAATTCTCAGACTGCTTTGATATTTGTGATTTTTGATTTCTATTTCACTTTGCTTTGCATTTCTTTTCAACTTTCACTCACGTTACTTCTTCACTATCGGTGTATTCTTCGTATTTAGTCTTAGAGGTTTGGTTCCCCTATCTTCAAACCGTTTTTCACTGTTCTACTCTTATTCTCCTTCGTTTTCTTCTTACGGGACTCGTTTACCCTCTTTGGTCTTCTTCTTACTCTTCGAATGGATATTATGACTAACTCAGGTTCGCTCGCCACTACTACTGAGATCTCTCTTGATTTCTTTTCCTTCTGTTACTTAGATGCTTCAGTTCACAGAGTCTTCCTTTTTTCGAGTTTCCTCTTCGGATATCCTACAGTCTTCTTCTCTCATGTAGGCCTTTCGTTATCGTTTACGTCCGTTCCAAATACCCTAGCTGTCCATCACAAACTCTTTTTGACTAAATTTTATGCGTAAGGGGAATTGCACCCCTTTTACCAACTTGGAAGGCTGGAAGTTTACTTTTTAACTTATACACATTCTATCCGACGACACGTTCCCGTACCGTCACCATGTTACGACTTAAAGCGTCTGATCTGTTACGACTGAACGCTTTTGACGGGCGGTTTGTACGAACAGTGTGTTATAATTCACCATAGCTCTCTACTCTATGATTACTACCGAATCCTCCTTCAATAATCTATTCCAAAATTATCTCCGTTCTTTGAATAAGTTTCTCTTTGCTTTTCCTTTCAGAGTCGCTTCCTTTTTTCTTATCCACTGTAGCACATGTATAGCCCTAACCATTTGAACCATATTGTCTGACGTCCTCCTATTTACTAGGATTTTGCTCGATATTTTATATACGAACTTACGGCGACCATGCAGTATCTGAAGTTTTAACTCTTCTAGGCTAGGTAAGGTTTATCGTGTGTTATCGAATTAAATCACATGCTCCTCCGGCTTTTCACTGAACCGCCAATTATTTTGAATTTTAATCTTGCGATCGTAGTTCTCAGGTGGTATATTTTCGAGTTTCTCTTTGACTTTTCATCTAATATACATCGTTTACTGTCTGGATTACAAGGATATCTAAGCCTCTTTACTCCCCAGACCTTCATATCTCAGCGTCAGTTGTTTTTTGATCATTGCCTTCGCCTTTGGCCTTACCCCTAATCTCTTTGCATTCCGCCGCTCAACTAGTTTTTCCATGATCCTTACTCCTACTCTAGCCTTTTTATCAGCCACCTACATATTCTTTACACCCCAAGTCATGACGGGATATACTCGAGCTTTACGTATTACCGCGTCTGCTGGCACGTTCTTTAGACAGCCCTAATTGATTTTTTAGTCATTATCTTATTAATCTGCGATATTGCTGTGTCAGACTTTCGTCCATTGCACAATATTCTCCACTGCTGCCCCTCGTTTGGGTCTAACCCGTGTTTCAGTGTTAGTGTGGCCGCTCATACTTTCATACCGGCTACTGATCTTCGTCTTGGTGCAGCTTTTATCTCACCAACTAACTAATCAGACTATGACCATTCTTCTGGTCTGTATCATAGCATTACTCACCCGTTCGCTTTTCAACTTGCATGTGTTGGTCCCTATCGCTAGCATACTCCCTGCGCCAATATCAAACGCTATCTTAATCATCCAGTTTTACCCTTTTGACCATCTTCTCTCTTCCTTTTCTACCCCCTCTCCAGGAAGGAATTGAACCTTCTTCTTACCGATTAACAGTCGGTCGCATGAACCGTTCTGCTTCTAAAGATACTTCTTTTTGGAGTGTAAGAGTTTCGATCTCTTGACCCCCTCAGTGCAAGTGAAGTATTCTACCAACTGAACTAACACCCCTTCTTTATCAATCTTCCCTCATGCACGAATCCCTTGGTCCCCTATCCTCTTTAGTGAGAGTGGGGTTCGAACCCACGATGGCTATTAACCATAACTGTTTTCAAGACAGTCACATTCGACCACTCTGTCATCCCACTTTTCTTTACTTACTCCCCTTTTTCCTATCCGCCTTTTCTCATTCTCTTATTTCTAAATATTATCCTCTAATTAAAATAAATCAAATATTACACTTGGATAAAATAGTAATGTTAATATTAAATACATCGTTATTCCTAATACATACGCCGTTGTCGTACTTATTTTTGGTAATACTACTCCTATTTCTGCTTTATCTTCAAAATACATGTACTGTATTAATCTTACATAATAGAAACTTGATATTACTGACATTAGTATCGCAACTAACCCTCATTCTATTCTTCCTTCTTCTATAACACTCTGTATTACTAAATATTTACTCATAAATCCCGCTAATGGTGGTACTCCTGCTATTGACATCATCCCTAATCCTAATGTCATCCCTATCACCCCATTTCTTCTTGATAATCCTCTTAACTCTACTATCTTCTCTACTCCTAATGATACAATAATTGTAAATGTCATTAATGTCATTATCACATAGATTATATAATATGTCATTACTGCTTGTATACTGTCTTCTGTATTCATTCCTAAACCTAATAACATAAATCCTACATGTCCTATCGCACTATATGCTAACATTCTTTTTATACTTGTCTGATTTATCGCCCCTATACTTCCTACCACTATACTTATCACCCCTATTATCATCTGTTCTATTCCACTTCCTAAATGCATTATTATCACTAAATACGCTAACTTCGGTACTATCGCAAAATACGCAGTAATTTTAGTAGAAGCACCTTCGTAAACATCAGGAACTCACATATGGAATGGAGCTGCACCGATTTTAAAGAATAAACCAACTAATATTAATGTTTCATTTTCTCACATTCTATTTTCTATCATTATATTCGTTGTTCCTGTTTGTGCATAGTTTAATGTCATCCCTAATAACATCAACCCTGATCCTAACGCCCCTAATACAAAATATTTCACTCCAGCCTCTGTACTTTTCATACCTTCTCTTTCCCTTCCAGCTAAGATATAAAATGCCAATCCTGATAATTCTATTCCTATATATATTAATAAATATTCTTCCGCCGCTACTACCACTAATAGCCCTACTACCCCAATCATATATAATACTACCGTTTCTTTATCTAATTCCCCTATTAAACTCACACATATCGCACTTACTAATATAACTTGATTTACTATCGTGTTATCTTGTAATAATGCTATACTATATACTAATATACTTAATTCTCTTATGTATTTCATATATAGACTTGATATAAGAACTAATATAGTTCCAATTAACATTAATTGAATTGTCATTTTCTCTTCTTTCTTCTTTCTACTACCTATTTAAATAAATCTTGTCTTTTTACTCCTTCTGTATGACTCAATGTTAATATAATTGCCCCTATCATTGCAACTAGTAAAATCATACTTCCATAAGTAATAATTTCCATATCATACATTACTTCACTTAGATTTTCTATATTACTCATTCCACCATTTATCCCCACTTCTTCCGAATCTATCATTGTAATTCTTTGTGGGTAGCTTTTTCATACTTCTGCTATTAATACTAAACTTACTATTATTCCTATCGGTACATATCTTATTAAATTTGTTTCTTCTTTTTTAACATTTAACATCATTATTACAAATAAAAATAATATCGCTATCGCCCCTACATACACTATCACTATTAATAACCCTAAATAATCTATCCCTCAATTTATCAATATTATTGCAGTATTTACAAACGTAAGCACTAAATAAAATACAGAATGGATTGGATTTTTATCTGTTATTACCATATACCCCGAAACCACTGCTAAACTACCAAATACTATTAACATCTATGTCTGAAGGGAATCGAACCCCTACCCTAAGTTTCGAAGACTTGCACACTACCTTTATGTTACAAACATTTTTAATTTTCTAATGTCTTATCTTTCTTTCAGATCTTGTCGGTATTCATTTCGCTAATTGTCCCCATTTTGTTCTTGACTGTCCCCCTCCTGTTTTTCCCCCATTTGGATGATCTACTGCATTCATTGCTGTTCCTCTTACTTTAGGTCTTATACCTAATCGTCTCGTTGTTCCCGCTTTTGCTCTTCTAATTCTTTCATTGATTTTAACTTCTCCTAATGTACATGTACATTCATTATTTAACGTTTTCAATTCTTTCGATGGTAATCTTATTACAGTCGTTTTTTCTTCTTGTTTTATCACTATACATTTTACCCCCGACGCTCGTCCTATCTTTCCTCTTTGACCTGGTCTTTCTGCCACCCCATACACCATTCCTCCCACTTTCACATCTTTTAATTTCTTCACTTCTAACTTCGTTCCTATCTCCTGTTCCCCTATTATCTTATACACCTCTTTCCCCCCATATACTTCACATTTCCCTATATATGCCGTTCGATTTGGTGAATATTCTATCGATGTTATTAATCCTGTCGTTTCTTCTTTCTCTAATATTCTATAATTTCTTTTATGTCCCCCTCCTCTAAATCTTATTGTAATTCTACCTCTATTGTTTCTACCTCCTGTTTTTCTTAATCCTTCTTTCATTTTTTATTTTTATCTTGCTACTTTAACTCTTAAATTTAATACCCCAAATTTCGTTATCATATATTCTTCCCCATACGATATCCTACTTAATCTATTCCCCTGCTCTTGTTTTCCATACACCACTTTCTTCTTACTTGTTCTGTCTTTTCCTTTTATCCTTCCCCTTAACTCCATTTCAACCCCTTTGATCTTTTTTATCCCTTGTTGTTCTCTATCTAATTTTGCCTTCACTTTTTTTTCCATTTCTCGCTCTTTCTCTCATTTACCCTAAGATTCATTTTTTAAGTTCTAAGCTCCTCCTCATCAATAAATTGCTACATATAAAAATAGTCACACTAAGTCCACAAAATGTCAATAAGCCAAAGCAGCTTCGAATCCGTTATGGTGATGTTTTGTCATTTGGTACTGATAAATTCGAACTAGACTAACTATGATGATAATTGTCCCCATAATAACGTGTAATCCATGAGCTCCTGTACAGATAAAGAAACAACTTCCATAAACAGAGTCCGCAATTGTAAATGATGCTTCATAATACTCATATCCTTGTAATGCTGTGAATATTACTCCTAATAACACTGTTATTTCTAATCCTAATATTGTATCTTTTCTATTTCCACTTATCATTGCATTATGTGCTCATGTTGCAAATGCTCCTGATGCTAATAATATTGCAGTATTTAATAATGGTACTCCAAATGCATCAAATGGAACTATTCCAACTGGTGGTCATTGGTTACCTAATTCTACTGTTGGAACTAATGCTGAATGGAAGAATGCTCAGAATAATGATATGAATAAACATACTTCTGATAAAATAAATAATAACATTCCTAATCTTAATCCTCTTTGTACTACTAATGTATGTGCTCCTAAATATGTCCCTTCTCTTATAACATCTCTAAATCATACGTATAATACTAAGATTAATAATACTAATGATAATAATAATAATTTTTCTCCGAATGCATATCTATGGAAATACATTGCAGTCCCTACAGCTAATCCAAATACGCTCATTGAACCTACTATTGGTCAAGGGCTTGGATCTACTAAATGATATGGATGATAATTTTGACTCATTTTGCTTTTATTAGATTTAGTTTTTCTCTTATCTAATCCCTTTCCGCCTTCTCCTCCTTTCCTCTTCCTTCTATTATCTCTTCCATAATCATGTTTACTTCTGTCTCTACTTTAATTTTCACACTTTTACTTATCAACTAGCTCTTCTCACTCCTTCTAATTTTCCATTATCAACTAAGTGTCTAAATACATGTCTTGATATTTTTCAATGTTTTATAACTCCCCTTCCTCTACCTGTAACTTGACATACGTTTCTATAACTTCTTTTCTTCTCTTCTTTCCCTTCTACTATACTTTTCATTACTTGTTCCACAATTTGTTGTATTGGTTCTTTCACAAAATTCTCTCTTAGCATCTTTTCTCTTTTTATTTTCATTTAAGAGTAGAGGGATTTGAACCCACAATTACATTTGTTTCTAAGACAAACTTGTCTACCGTTCCAACATACTCTCGCCTTTTCTCTTTCTTATTCTCCCCCCCCCTATACTAATAAATACACTACACTAGCGTGCATTGGATCTACTATGATTGATGGGAATCATCCTAATATTAATGTTAAAATACATAATGGTGCTATTATATACATTTCTCTTCTTGTCATATCTCTAGGTGCTTCTAACATGTAACTAGACATACCTCCGAAACAAACTCGATTATATAGATACAATCCATAACTTGCTGATAATATCATACCTACTGCTCCTAATACTGCAACTACTTCATTTTGTTCCATCGCTCCTGCTAAACTCATTATTTCCCCTATATAGTTACTTGTTCCCGGTACTCCTATATTACTCATCGTCAATATTAAAAACATTAAACTATATAATGGCATTGTCATCGTCACCCCTCTATAATATTTAACAATTCTTGTATGATATCTTTCATATAACATTGTTACAATGATAAACAACCCACTAGATACTAATCCATGGGCAATTTGTAAATATATTGAACCTTCCACTCCCTCTATATTTCTTGTGAAAATACCTATTGTAACAATACCCATATGTCCTACTGATGAATATGCTATTATTCTTTTTAAGTCTGTTTGTCGTATTGTTGTTAAACTAGCATATATTACTCCTAAGATACTTAATAGATATATAATTGGTGCAAAATATTCACACGCTTCTGGCATTAAACCTAATCCATATCTTATCAATCCATAACTTCCTAATTTAATTAACACTCCCGCTAATAACACTGACCCTCCTACTGGTGCTTCAACATGGGCTAATGGTAATCAAATATGGAAAGGGTATAATGGTATTTTTACTGCTAAACTTGCTACAAATCCTATAAATACTACTTTTTGCACTTCTGATGTTAATGTATATGTCATTAATACTGAATAATCTGTTGTACCACTAATTGTATAGATATACATGATACTGATTAACATTAACACTGAACCTAATAATGTATAAAAGAAGAAATAATATGCAGCTGTTATCTTTTGTTCTCTTGCTCCTCATATTCCTATTATATAAAACATTGGAATTAAAACTCCTTCATATAATACATAAAAACCTAAGATATCCATTACAGTGAATACTCCAATTAATAACCATTCGATTCCTATCATAGCTATTAAATATTCTTTTTTCATTAAGTTTATTGATTCTCAACTTAATAATATACAAATTGGTATTAATATTGTTGTTAATATTACAAAATTAATAGAGATACCATCCATACCAAATGACACTACTTTATTATATCATTCTAAACTCATTACTTTTTGGTACCCTCCAATTTCTTTATCCATCGTTATCCCCACTCTTATCGCTTCTAGCATTATAATTAAACTTATCCCTAATGCTAATTTTTTTGAGGGGTTAAAATATATCCCTATTACTCCTATTACAGGTATTATCATCAATGCTTCCATCCTTCTCTTTTTCCTATTATAATAATCCTACTACTCCTAATTCTATTGAAATAACAAAAATTAATCAAGCTAAACTTAAAGGTAAATAGCTTTTTCATAATAATGCCATTAACTGATCATATCTCATTCTTGGATAACTACCTCTAACTCAGATAAATACGTACACCATCATCACTATTTTTATTGCTAATCATGGTATTCCTTCTACTGGTCCTAATCAACCTCCTAAGAATAATAAACTAGTTATTGCTGACATTAATATTATATGTGAATATTCCGCTAAAAAGAATAATGCAAATGACATTCCCGAATATTCCACATTAAACCCTGATACTAACTCAGATTCTCCTTCTGCTATATCAAATGGTGATCTATTAGTTTCAGCTAATGCGGATACTACAAACATGATAAAAGCTGGTAATTGTGGAATTAAATATCAAATAGATTCTTGACCTAATACTATACCTGTTAAATTCAATTGTCCACTACTTATTACCACTGCTAATATAATTATTCCAATTGATACTTCATAACTTATCATCTGTGCTGCAGCTCTTATCGCACCTAATAATGCATATTGTGAGTTACTTCCTCATCCAGACATAATAATAGAATAAACTCCTATTGAAGAAATAGCCATTAGATAAAGTATTCCTAATTTACCATCTATTATTACTTCTCCTTCCCCAAATGGGATAACTACTCAAGATAATAATGCTAATGTAAATCCTAATACTGGTGCTATTAAGAATACTCATTTATTAGAGTGATTTGGTATTATTGTCTCTTTCGTAAATAATTTTACCCCATCCGCTATGGCTTGCATTAACCCCATAAATCCTACTACACTTGGACCTTTTCGTAATTGCATAGATCCTAATACTTTTCTTTCCGCTAATGTTACAAATGCGACTGCTACTAGCAATGGTACTATGATTGCGATACCTTTCATTTATTTATTCTGATACTTTTTTTTGTAATGATTTTTGTAATTGTTGGTTTTTTTATTATCTTATCTTCTCATCTCATTTTCTCTCTCTTCTTATCTCTTCTTATCTCTTCTTATATCTTCGTACTTGCTAACGATGTCACTTTTGAATCCAATCCTTTACTTATCGGACCTTTAACTCGTGACATTAAATTATCTAACATTACTACCACTCCATCAAATCTTACTTTTGTTTTGGTATACCTCTTCGTTCTTATTATTACACCATGTTCTACCTTCCCTAAATGTCGTACAACTACTCTCTCTCCCATCTTAGTCTTACCTTTTATTATATGTCCACTTATAGGACTTCCTATCACTAAAACCTTCACTCTTTCTTCTTACTTTATAATTACTATATTTAGGTTTATTTCTCTCTCTCATAACAACTCTTTTCACCTTTCTCATTGTCGTATATAACCCTTTCTCACTTTTCTTTATCATTTGTGCTAACATTTTCCCATTCTTATAATACTTCTTTAATTGTCTATAACTCAATTCATAAGGTTTATTATAGTAAGTTGTTAATAATGATTTAATATAACTCATTAAATAAACTTCTAGGTTATCTCATTTGTATGAAGAGGGATTACCTACTAATTTTATTCTTTTTATTTTATCCGTTTCTTCTAATTGGATATTAGAAGTACTGTACCCCATCTTTTCCATTATCCCTGATATTATTTCTCCTTCTTGGTTTAGTGTTGTTGTACTTGTCGGTGGAGTTCTAGATTCTCATCATTTAGATTCCCCTAATCTATAACCTATAACATGTGATTTTCTTGCCATTGAATACAATTGGATTTGAACCAACGACCTCGACCTTAAAAGGGACTTGCTCTACCACTAAGCTATGTACTCTTTCATTCTCACGTGGAATTCTTATTTATTAGTTAGTTAACAGTGATTACAATTGGTATTGTTACCAGACTCATTATCTGCGTTCTTAAAGGTTCGATTCCTTTCATTGTTATTTTCAGCAAACCTTCTCACTTTGCTCTATGCCACTCCTTTTGATTTATATTTATCTTTTGCAGCTGATCTCACATCCACTATTTGTGTGATATTCTGTTTTAATGTCTTTCACTCATTACTTCTTCCTTCTATTATTGTCCCATTACCCGTTACTTTATACTCTATAGATGGATGTGTTGGTACTAATCTTCTATTACTGTATCCTAACGCCAACACTAATCCTTTCTCTTGTTTTTCTGCTTTATATCCCACTCCTTTAATTCTTACTTTTGTTTTATATCCTACTGTAACTCCTTGAACCATTCTTTGTATTCATTTTTTCTCATTTTCTGGTTTTACCCTTATTTTCTGTATACCTTTAGGCCCTTGTACAAATATTGTATCATTTATCTTTTTTATATTTACCATTAGGCACTGGTTGGAATCGAACCTACTACTAGCAATTTTGCAGATTGCTTTACTACCTTAGTATGTCAGCACCTTTTTCTTTTATTTGTTATATTTAATTATTATTTCGTTGTTATTGATCTTTCTATATATCCTAATACTGGGTTTATCACTAAGAAGTATAAGAAATAGAATACTGATGCTATTTGTCCTATTGTTATAAATGGTTCTTCTACTACCTGTCCTCCTATTATTGTTAAGATGAAGAAATCAGCTATGAAAACTCAGAACATCATTTTACTTAAAGGTCTAAATTGTTTACTTCTTATAGGACTTTGTTCAATGTAAGGTAAAACTAATAATACAACTAATGATGCAAATAATGCTATAACTCCTAATAATTTATTTGGTATTGATCTTAATATCGCATACGCAAATAAGAAATATCATTCTGGTTGGATATGACTCGGTGTTACTAACGGATTTGCAGGTATATAAGAATCTGGATGTCCTAACATATTCGGTGCAAAATAAATTAAATACACAAATGTTATTCCAAAGATACTATATCCAAATACATCTTTTATTGTATAATATGGATGGAATGGCACTTTATCTATATCACTTTCCACTCCTAATGGGTTATTTGATCCATCCGTATGTAACGCTATTATATGTACAACTGCTAATGCTGCTAATATAAATGGTAATAAATAATGGAAACTATAAAATCTATTTAATGTTGCATTACTTACTGAATATCCCCCTCATACTCATTCTACAACATCTTGTCCTATATAAGGTATCGCTGAAATTAAGTTTGTAATTACAGTTGCTCCTCAAAAACTTAACTGGCTATATGGTAATACATATCCTATAAATCCTGTTGCCATCATAGCTATTAATATTATTACTCCTACTGATCATAACATTTCTCTTGGTTTTGTATAACTTCCATAATATATACCTCTACCAATGTGTAAGAACACACAAATAAAGAACATTGAAGCTCCATTTGAGTGTGCATATCTAACTACTCAACCGTAGTTAACATCTCTCATAATATGCTCTACTGAATTGAAAGCTAAATCCATTTGAGCTGTATAATGCATTGCTAAAAATATTCCTGTTGCCATTTGTATAATTAAACATAATCCTAATAATGATCCAAATCCTCAGAAATAACTTATATTTGCTGGTGATGGTAAATCAATTATTAATCCATTCACTATTGATAGTATCGGATGTTTCTTTAATATTCTCATTTAGCTGAGGTCGGATTTGAACCGACGATGCCTTGCGACTACGGCTTTACAGACCGGCGTAATAACCACTATACAACTCAGCCTTTTCTCTTTATTCTCATTATTCTCATTATTCTCATTCTAACCCCCCTTTATATCACTCATATATTAATCCGATAGTTAATATTACAGTTAACACTATCATTGCTCAATAATTTGCTACACTCACCCCTACTGCTCAAGGGAAAAAGAAGGATATTTCTAAATCAAATATTATAAATAATATCGCTACTAAAAAAAATCTTACTTCAAACTTTTGTCTTGAGTCATTAAATGGATCAAATCCACACTCATACGCCGATACCTTTTCTGGTTCCGGTCTTCTCACCCCTAATATATAGCTAGCTCCACTCATAATAATAGATAAAACTCCTGCTATAATTAGATAATATAATAATTCATTCATGTCCTGCATCTCTTTCCAATTCTTTATCTTTTATGCTACTTGTTCGATTTTCCCCTTTTTTCTTATTTATTAACTACTTTAGCTATACCTTTATTCTAATCTTTTATTGCCCTTATGTGACAAAACATAAACACAAACTCGTGCGTCTCTTTTTGACCCTAACTTCTCTCTGCAAATTTGACCTGCTCTTTTTCTCTATACTAAGTTGTATTACAATTTTACAAGTTATCTAGATTTTACTAAATAAGGTAATTCTTGATATGTATGTAATGTTGGAGGTGAGTTTTGGATGAAATCTAATGTATTACTTGATGCTGTATCGGCTCTTGTATCAAAGAATTCTCCTTCTACTCATACTTGTGATGTTACTGGTACTCCATCTGTTAATAATCTTACAATCACATACACAAATATTAATACTCCTACTAAAGATACTATACTTCCTATTGAACTCACATAGTTGTAATATGCATATGCTGTTGGATAGTCATATATTCTTCTTGGCATTCCTGCTAATCCTAAGAAATGTTGTGGGAAAAATGTTAAGTTACTCTATACTTCACAGTATAGTTTGGAATAAATCTTGAATTATATTTTTAGAGAGCCCCTAATATTTTTTTGGTATGACTAAATCTTTATATCGTTCATCACTTCTTAGTCCTTTCAACCATTTTTCGAATGTTACTCTTTTTAATCCTTGTAACCTCATCCGTTCTGGATGTGTCATAAAGTTTACTACTGCTTGGAGATCTGCTTTTGATACCGCTGTCAATATACATGCATTACTCGCCTTTCGGCTTACTCTATTATACATTGTCAACCCCATCACTTTACCTATTCACTCCAATAACTCAAATTCATCTATCTGTACCAGATTAAACCCAAATGTTATTTTTGTCTCAGATATTGTTTCATAAAATAATCCATCCGCTTCTATAAATCCTATTATCCAATCTTTCACATAAGGCATTACCATAAGTTTTTCTAATTCTCTTATTGGTACTTCCACCTCCTCCCTAGATAATAATTCATTCTGTTTTATACATGCTCTAGCTCACTCCACAAAACTTCGCTTATTATTTGTCAGTGCCGGATATTTTGTATACCATGCTAGAATATCCTTTTGAAGCTTCTCTTTAGATCGTACATTAAATCTAGCGGACATAGGTAATTCTCCCCCTGTTGCTTCCGCTTTTTGATATTTTGTATTTGAATATTTGACTTTTCTTACTGTCCCATACCCTAATCAATCTCTTATCTGGTACACTAATTTGATATCTGCCGCTTGTAAACCGATACTCAACTCCACCCTTAATTCCGTCTTCTCTCTATAACATGCTATTGACCCATCTCCTTCAATGAATCCTAACATGTATCATAATTCCTTGGCGTATATTCTCTGAGAAGCTGCTGTATACACAATGTCTTCTTTCGTAGTCATTTTTATCGAACTTGATACTACGCTAGACTGTTCATCATGATCGCATACCCCTGCTGATTGTCTATATGAAGGTTTCCCTACACCCTTCTCTTGGTTATCATTTTCTATATCAGACCCTTTAATTCCACTTGTAGTCATTCTCAAGACTCCTACTTCACTGTTCACTAGTATATAGTCTTCTGTGTGGTTCGACTCTGTATAAGATAACCCTTTCTTATAGATGTTCCAGCATCAAGCCAAGTTAGTCGGGGCCAACTTTTTATAAACCCCCACAAACATTACTCAGAAATGTATTTTTCCTCATGTTTCTGGATACGCATATCCTGTTATTTTTCCTATTCAGTAATAGAATCCTGCAAATAAAGCAAACACTGCTCCCATTGATAATACGTAGTGGAAATGCTAATCGGACTATCTCATAATCTTAATGAACTATATAACTTGGTAATGGTTTTCCTTCATTTAAATGTGTATAAAAATCTTTTAAAAATTCATTATACAACTTAAACTCTACTGAGTCTTTTGGATAACTTTTATATGGTCTTAATTCCAGAAATCTTTTTATCTTCATCACTCTATAATATTTAAAATCACTATAGCATCTATTCTTTTTAAAATAATTATAGATTCGTTGCATATTACCTACGTTTTCATAAACATGTCTTATTGAATAAAACACTTTATCTTGAGTTTGATTTCTTTTTTCAAACTTTCTCACTACTGGTTTTGCCCCTTCTATCACTTCACTTAAATCTAATGCTAATGTGTATTCATTTTGAGTAAATTCAAAGGCCATGTCTATTCGATTTCCTGGATAATTTATTACCACTGATCCTTCCGTATCCAGTAGTCCTGCCAAATATGCACTCCCTTTCGGCACTTTCGGATTTGCTATCTTATATTCGATATTTAATATTGTACATGCCTCTTTTAAACCAGGTACTTTCAATCTTATTTCTCCATTTACCCGATTAAGAAATTTGGTCATACCAACTCTATCGCTTACTACATACATTGCTAATTGTGGTCCTACTGCTACTATTCGACCTACATGTAACATTGTTTGTATCCTATATAGTATTCTTGCATCTCTTACTGATAATTTTATACTTATGGCTTTTAACACTCGTTTTCCATTAAGTATTCGCACATCTCAATTTCCATCTCCATCCATTACTCCTGCTAATCATTCATTTTCAGATTGCGCACATATAGTCTCTGAGGTTCCTAATCCATTTTTTTCTGTTTCGTTACCTGCTGATTGACTATTACTATTTTGATTTTTACTTTCCATTTCGTTAGTTGACTTTTTCGTCACTTCGTCTGTTATTTTGAATGAGTACAAAATAATATATATTATTCCTATAATACCTAGTGTTTCCAGCATATAGTGCGCTACATTAAAGCTATTTCTAACCTTATGGCCCATTTGAGCTACTACGTAATAAGTCTTTATACACAAGCTTTCAACTCTTGTAGTTTTCTTGTGTCCGCATTCACATACGGGATCGGACTATAACTTACTGATTTAGTCTTACCTCTTGGTTTCACTTTCTCTCAGTTGCTACGTTTAGTCTCTACAGATCCTACTCATCTCTTCTTTGAGACTTTGGTTTCCACGGTATTGTCTTATTTTCGTTCTATTGACTCGCTTATCTGTCCCCAATAAGATTTCACCGTTAGCAATCTCTCGATTACCGGGGTTTACTACTCTCACCCCACGGTAGCATGACAACACGACACTTATTATAAACTCTTCTTATATACTTTAATTATTAAAACTTCCTACGTTGACTACTCCTTTTTTGGCTGCGGCTTTGGCTGTGACTTTGGCTAACATTCCTTCCATCTGTACTCCTTTCTCTCCTAGTAATGGTGCTTCTTCCACAAACCATTTCACTATTCCTTCCACTGTCCCTCTTGCCTGTGTTTCCACTACTCAATGATCTAAACTGGCCTCTCTCACTTTCGCCTGGATCTTAAAATATCGTCTAATCAACTCTATTAAATACCTATCCCCATTTTGACTGATCGCATAACCTCCTAGACCTTCTTTCATTCTATACGTTCAACACCCTTCCGCCTCCGTAAATCCTGATAATCATAATATTCAATGCTTTGGTTTTTCATATATCCCAGCTTCTACTTCCACTAATCTCGTTGCTCTTAACCCACTTGCTAATGCATATTTAGCATTACGAGTTAATAAATACGTCTTAATAGAATTATGTTCCATACACTCTCGCATAAACTTCAACTGTAACTCTGTTTTTGTAGTTAAGGGTGGGTACTTTTCAAATATCTTCATTAACTCTAATATTTTTTTCCTATCATTCTCTACCCATACCACTCATTTCCCTAATTCAGTTATACTTATTCGTACAGTACCTTTGACTGCAGTTTCAAGCTTTTTTAACATTTGTTCATTTGCTAGTGTATACTTTAATTTTATTACCATTCTATACTGTATATTCTTTTTTCTTCAATGATTTACTTGTATGCTACCTTCTCCTTCCATCAATCCTGTCCAATATTGTTTCAACTCTTCTATTGTATATAATCTCTCCATTTTCTATCGTGTAATGCAATGTCTAATGATCCATTTGCTAATAATACTCCTGTAAATCCTCCCATTGTAAATAAGAATACAAATCCTAATGCGAATAACATTGGTGTTTTATATCTTATACTTCCTCCATACATTGTTGCTAATCAACTAAAGATTTTAATTCCTGTCGGTACTGCAATTATCATTGTTGCTGCAGTAAAATAAGCTCGTGTATCCACGTCCATTCCTACAGTATACATGTGATGCTAAATTAAATGAAAATAATCAAAACTCTTAAGTTTTATCTTAAGTTTTATCTTCATTATCCGTTTCCTCGTTACTGAAAACTTGGACTTTATCTTCAATTTCATACTTATTGATCTCTTGCGCCATTTTTTGGATCTGTTCAAATGATTTTCCTCTTCCTCCGTCTTCTATTACTCGGTATAACTTAATTCATTTTGT
Organism: Bacteroidota bacterium; assembly: GCA_018268135.1. GTDB lineage: Bacteria > Bacteroidota > Bacteroidia > Chitinophagales > Chitinophagaceae > Ferruginibacter. The sequence continues at coordinate 10,530 of JAFDXD010000160.1, read as the reverse complement.
ATATGCTATCTGTTTTTGTGATTTTAATGGAAATTTTTCTATATAGTCTATCAATCATCTTAATTGCACTAACGAGTCTAATTGAAATGTACTTATATCTTTAGTCAATGTTATACTTCCCCATTTTACTATCTCTGGCTGTATCCCCATTAACTGTTTCATCACTTCATGTTCTCCTTTTTGCCGTATTGTAAATCTCATTCTATATGTTTTTCGTTTTGACCGTTGTACCGCACTAAAACACCCCTCTGCATCTATAAACCCTGTCAATCATGCAGAATCTCTTGTTATTTTTCTCGGTCCTTCTATTATTTCTATCTTTTCCCCTTTTTGTTTTGCATACATCTCTACTCATCTTTTATACCTTTCATTTGTTTTTTGTAATATTAAACGTCCATTGAATATCTCTATTAAATACTTTATATTTTCTTGTCGTGATACAATGTATCTATAGTATGTATCCTTATTCTCATATACTTTTCCAAAACCTAAGTTCGTTCGTATGTAATGTAGAACTCTCGGATCTTTTTGTGTGATTACAAAACTCACTCTATTTGCTTTTGTATCTACTACAAAACTTCCGTCTCCCTCTGTGAACCCCACTAATCATTCTATAAATGTTGCTGGATATTCTGTCTTATGGGTTGGTTTAGCGCTATCTTTAAGTGTTTTCACTCCTTTTTTTAAAGTGCTTTGATTTGAAATGCTTTGCGTATAAGTCTCTGAGGATCCCTTTTTATAGGTTTCCTGCTGATTAGACAATTGTTTAGATTTTTCGATTTTACCTACTGTAACCCCGACTAAACACTTAAGCCCGTCCCAGCATATGGCAAAGTTTGTTAATTGAGCCCATCTCTTTCAAGCTCAAACGATGAATCCTAAAAATCCGATTGACATCATTGCGTAAATCATACCTACTTGTCCGAATACTGGTTTTTCTGCAAATGTAGATATTACATGTGAAATTATTCCAAACCCAGGAATAATTAAGATATACACTTCTGGGTGCTACTCCCCTAAACCGGGAGTATGGACTATATCTTCACCTTTTATTCCATTTCATCTATCTAATCAATCTTGTCATGCTTTTAATTGACCTTCTACTTTTCATGCTTTTAGATCAACTAGTCTATAATAATCTTCTATTAAATGAAATCGTTTGCTTTTTGAACTTCTAAATGTACTAGCCTTAAAATATTTTAACATATGTAATACTTCTTCTCTACTTTGGATTGATCATACATAACATCCAGTCTGACTTGAATCAAAGTAGATATTTCCTCCTAAGTGTATTAAATAACATTCAATATCTTGATGTAATTTTTGACTGACTCTTATCGATAGTTGAGGCTGTCCATGTTTCATACTCATGGTTATTGTTCCATCGGCATCAAAAAACCCTGCAAATCAATTACTGTCCTTTGTTATAGTATTTGGTTTAATAACTTCTTCACCTAATACTTGACATACTTTGTGTAATTGGTTTAATCGTGTACTATGTCTTATTTCTCCATTTATACACTTAATTAGCAATCTCATTCCTTCTTTATTATGAAGTCGATATCTATAGGCTTTGACCCCACTTCTCAATTTTATACTTCCTCCTAGTTTATCTTGGATATATCGTAAAAGTGCTAAATCTTCTAATCCCATTGTTATTTCTAGGCTAGTATATCCCTGCTTACTAACTTGTAAGCAACCATCTCCGTCAATTACTCCTGCTAGTCATTCACAAAATTTTTTATCAAAAGGTGTTACGCGTGTAGTCTCTGAGGTTCCTACTTGACTTTGTATATTTCGTCGTTGGTTACCTGCTGATTGTGTTCTAATTATAGTATTTTCACTTATTCGGGATCTATCTAAACCTCTTATGATATAAGTAACTATAATTATTATTAAACCTTTCCAGCATATAGCGTAATTCATACTTCAAATCTCTTTTGAGTCGGGCCCATTTTGACCGAAGAATCCGTTCCTCTATGCTTTACTATTTCTAGCACTTGTACTATGCATAACACTTGTACTATGCATTACTTTATTTTAGCACTTGTACTATGCACTCAATTTCACTAGCCTGCCCTTGCTGCCTTCCGTGCATAGCCTTGACTTTCGAGAGGACCGACTGTACATTAAGCATCTTCTCAGACACCCACCGATGAGCCAGTCTGTCGCGGTCGCATGAACAACCGACGGTCTTGAAATATCTTTGACCGTTAACATCAGTATTGCTTAGCTATTTTCCATTCATGTGTTCTTTTTCCTTTTAGCTAAACTAGATCTTGGCTTTGCTATTCAGGTCTTACTTTTTTACACTTGCCTGATTCACTCCCCTACTTCTCCTTCTGCTCATTGCTTCTGATACATAGTTCCTCGACCTCTATTCCAAATACAAATTTATAATAGTTCCTCCCCATCTTCCAATGGTATGTAAATATCTTGTAGCTGTATTGGATCTTGATTAATTAGTTTGACCATTTTTTTTAGATTTTCTATTTCGTTAGATGTTAACAGTTTATCCTTTAAAAGAATATTTCGTATATATTTTCATAATAAATAACTATTTCATTTAGTAGTTCTTAGTCGATATTTCTCTATATATTCTATTATCCATTCTGTGTTTTTTCCTAAACTTCCTCCTACATCTTTTAACACTATAGATCAACTTTGAGATCGTTTATTGTACTCTACTACCCCTTCTGTTATCTCTCTTATTGGTGTTAAATCTTCTTTTTGCGACATTATCGCCCGTATTTGAAATCTATTCTTTGTAGTAACGTATCCTATATTAAAACACCCATCCCCATCTATAAATCCACTAAATCATCCATCATTACGTGTTGGCATTACTCTTATTTCAATTCCTTCTATCGACTTATTATAACGCTTATTATATGCTGTTATAAATCGTAATAATCCTGAAATTCTTTTTTCTAATACCAATCGTCCATTTAACATTTCTATTATATGCCCTAACCCCACCTCATCTTGCACTACATATCTAAATGTTTGTGGTCCTTGTTTTGTTATTGATCCAAAACCTATTAACTCTCTTATATGATATAGTACAGCTATGTTTCTATACCCTTGTGTTATAACAAAAGCCAAGTCTCCACGATTAGCGACCGTAAAAGAACCTTCAGCTTCAGTAAATCCAATAAATCAAGATTTTGCTTTTTCGTCCATATATGGAATTCTATTTTCTATTTGCTTCATTAGAATAAGTGTTGGTATAAGATTGGATCTCCTCCCCCTTCTGGGCTATAAAAGCTTGTATTCATATTTCTATCAGTTAATAACATTGTAATTGCCTTATCTTGGTCTATTAGCTATGCTCATGAAAATTAAAAATTTTCTCTAAATCCCCTTTTTATCAGGAATTATTGATAGACGCTCTTACGTTTCATGTGATCTTATATCGTAAGGTGGGACTATATCTTATTACTTCATACTATAAAACTTATTTAAGTGGTCTCAATTAAACATCGTTCGGCTATCATTCATTTCAGATCTCGCTTTTTTAGCTATTGGTAACATTTCTTTATGGTTTACTCTGACTCCTTCCTTTTTAGCTTTAATAAATTCCTCAACTACAGGTTTTCACACTAAATAATCTAAATACTTTTTCCCTCATAACGGAAATCTATCTAAATATTCTATAAGTACTTCATTACTTTTAGCACTTGATGTTCGTACCCTATATTGTGATTTATTTACAACTAATTCCATTCTAACCTCTAAAAATTCAGCTATCCTTTCCATAATCTCTTTGGACGTTCCATGTATACTTTCTTGAGCTTGAACTATTTCCATTTTACCTTCAACTCTTAAAATTGCTGCTGTATCTGTTAATCGAATCGTAAAGCACCCATCCGCCTCTATAAATCCAGATAATCATGCTGAATTTTCTAAAGGTGTTTCATCTTTTGGTAATAAGTTTAAATCTATTACCTGCTTCTTTTTATACCATTCAATTAATCGTCCTAATGTCTGGATTTTATCAGTTCTCATTCTTCCATTTATTAAACTAATTACCTTTATCATATCTTTTTCTGCTCGTACAGCGAACACATATGCATTAACTCCAGCTTTTTTCTGCAATGATCCACAATTCAACGTTTTTTGTATTATCATTGCCAAAGGAAAATCTTTAGCATGGAATGTTATCTCTATACCAGGATAATTAATTCTTCCAGCCTGACTTCGCTCCTGTGTTGGTACCACTATACATCCGTCCCCTTCTATCAGTCCTGCAAGATATGATCCTAATTTTTGCTCCTCTGAATTTCCATTTGATGCTCTTTTCTGTTCTATAGTTAAATAATTTTGGCGTGTAGTCTCTGAGGATCCTCTACTATCTTCTAAATAATAAGTTTCCTGCGGATTGCTCCTATAATTCTCACTGAGGTTTCCCGCATATAGCCAAATTTTATGCCGGCACAATTTTCTAGGTTCACCGGCGAATACTGGTAATGATAATAATAATAATACCGCTGTTATTAATACTGCTCATGCGAATAATGGCATTCTATGTAAAGTCATTCCAGGTGCTCTCATGTTAATAATTGTACATATGAAGTTAATTGCTCCTAATATACTTGATGCCCCTGCTAAATGTAAACTAAATATTGCTAAATCAACTGACCCCCCTGAGTGGTATTCAATTGAAGCTAATGGTGGATAACTATTTGTTGATCTAGTAGGTTAACCACTTTCATTTTGTGATTTATTGCTTCTAGATTCGCTATTAGTTTCCTAATAGTTCGGACTATGCCTTATTTCTATTCTCTCTCTTCTGGCTTTCTCTTCTGGCTTATTCTGGCAGCATCTCTTAATTTTTCTAAGAGTTTTTTCGCTTTTATTCTTTTTTCGGGCATTTTTGTGTTATATGCATATTCTCATATTTTTAATTCAAATCTCTTCATACCTAACATCCTACTTGACAACATTTTTATAATATCTTCTATAACTCTTGAATTTTTAGTTGACAGCATTTCATATCCTCTCGTATTTTTTATTTTTCCTGGTATTTGTCATATTTTATGTAATGCATGGACTGCACACTTATCATGCATTTGCCCTAATTCAAATACAATCTGCAGTCTATTATTTATCTGAAATGAACCTTCTCCTTCCACAAATCCTGCTATTCATCATGGATCGTATATTTCTTTTAACTTCTCCTCGCTTAAGTTCGCTACTACTTCCTCTACACTCTTTGTTCTATCTTCCTCCCGTTCACACACAACTGGTGTAAGTACTTTCACTACCTTACTCTTTATTTTTAATTCCTCCATTTTTTCATTTTTCTGATCCTTTGTTAAGTTCTCATCTTCTACGACTTTCATACCCTCCTTAACTACCTCTCATTCATAGTATTTTACTCCTCTAAATGGATACGCTTCTAACAACGGAACTATCCTCTCCTTTATCTTTTGTCTATGACTCAATTTATATACAACCATACCAGATTTGTCTTCTTGATGAACCTTACCTACCCCTAATATTCTTTTTAATTTATATACAGCTCGTGCATTTGTTTTAAACATGCCAACCTTTAATGTAAACACTCATGTCTTTTTTTCTTTATCATTTAAATTAAAACCTACATCACCCTCTGCTTCTATTAACCCTATCGCTCATTTCTGTTCATTTGTTACTTTCATTTGCTCTCTATTTGCCCTTTTCGCCTTTTTCGCCTTTTTCGCCTTCTGATCTATTAGAAATTTTTACGTGTAGTCTCTGAATACTGTTTTCACAGTAAGGCACGTTGTCGCCCTATCCTTTGTCTTTTTACGATACCACTTATGTTATAATAGAAATAACGAATAATATATCAGTAACAAATGGCTTTTGACGAGTTTCATGCATAGAGTAAAATTTTACAACCGCTCATCTCACCTAATCTACGGTTCAACCTGTCCCTGCTCCTCCTTCTACTAAACTTGAGGCTACTAATAATGTTAATGATGGTGGTAATAATCAAAAACTTATGTTATTTAATCGTGGGAATGCCATATCTACACTTCCTATCATTAATGGCACCATTCAATTCTTATTTCTCCCTTTTTTTCAAAAGATTAAGGACTCTGTCTTCATCTTCTTTTAAGATGCTTTACGTATAGTCTCTGAGGATCTTGATAGCTATTATATCCATAATTATAATAACTTCTTTCCTGCAAATTGTCCAATTTAATAAATTTTCACACTTCTCTATCATCCTATCTCTTTTTATAGAACTAGATCTTTTGTATTATTAACTTTAGGATGTTCTTGCATATAGTAAAGTTTTCTATATTATCTCTCAATAATATGCGGCAATTATTCTTGTTTTAATAATTGTATTTATTCGTTTAAATGATCTCAATTAAAATATATTCGTTTACTGTTCATTCCATTTTTTATTTGTTGAATTTTTTTATAGTTTTCTGGTGTTTTTGCTTCTAATTCTCCAATTCTCTTTCAGTCCTTATAATCTAAAATTTTTGAACTCTTTAACGGATATTCCTCTAAATAAGCCTCTATTTTATTATGTGAATCTCGTGATTGTGCCATTATCGTATAACTAGCATACTCCTTTTTCGATCCTCCTTTTAATTCTAGCTCTCTTACTCGAGAATACAGTGTTGTTCCTAATCACTTAGAAACTTCTAATACTCATCTTTCTAGGTCTCCACCATGGTGTGTCAATTGTGATATCTCTAATTTCCATTGTCGTTTTATTCCATATCCACTCTTTTTAGCAGTTAAATTTATGTTGAAATTTGCATCTGCATCACTCATTCCACTCAATCATGCATTTTCTTCGATTGGAGTCTCATCAATTTTCTGTTTTTCGATTTTCTTACCTCCTTCTACATATCAGTCTATTAACTTATCTAATCTTAATTTTTTTGGTGTTCTCATTTTTCCATTTATTCTTTCGATTATATCTAACTGTTCTGCCTCTTTTCACCATGTCAACCTTACTGTATTTCCGTCTATCTTACATAAACCCCCTCCAACTTTTGTTATTATATATTTCGCCAACTCCCTATCCTTTTGGTTAAACGCTATTTGAATATGTGGATATCTCTTTTTACCATCGGCTCCTCTTCTTACCTCTGGTGTTACGATACTTCCATCTCCCTCGATCAATCCTGCTAATCAACTATTAAACTCTTCCATTTTCACCGAATCCCCCAATTAATACTGGCATTACCATAAAGAATATCATAATAAATGCGTGAGCTGTAACTATAACGTTATATAAGTGTCCATCTCCAGCAAGAACTGTATTCCCTGGTTGCGCTAATTCCATTCTGATTATTACTGAGAATGCTGTACCTATCATACCAGCTATTCCTCCAAATATCATATATAATGTTCCTATGTCCTTATGATTTGTGCTAAATAGTCAACGACTTGCCCATTGCACGGCCCCCCCCTTTTCTCTTTCTATGTTTCTATAGTTTATCTAATGTCTATGTTGTTGTAGCTGTTGATGTAATGTATGCACAGTAGTCTCCGATACTTACTGCTTCTACTGCGATTGGCATAAATGCATGGTTTGCTCCACAGATTTCTGAACATTGTCCATAGAATACTCCTTCTCTTCCTGCTATGAAACTTGTTTGATTTAATCTTCCTGGTATCGCATCTATTTTAACTCCTAATGATGGTATTGCTCAACAGTGTAAAACATCAGCTGCTGTAACTATTACTCTCACATGTGTTTCTACTGGTACCACTACTCTGTTATCTACTTCTAATAATCTAAATTCTCCTAATTTTAAATCACTATCTGGTATCATATATGAATCAAAACTTATTTGTGCTGGAGCATAGTCACTGTATTCATATGATCAGTATCACTGATGTCCAACTACTTTTATTGTCACCCCTGGTTCAATCACTTCATCCATTAAATATAATAATTGGAATGATGGGAATGCTATAAATACTAACACTACCGCTGGTGTTACTGTTCATATTAACTCTAACTCTGTTCCATGTATCATGTGTTTATGTGATATACTTCTTTTTGCTTTTGTAAAGTTAACTAATATTGATATTAACATTCATGATACTAAAACTGCAATAAATGTTAAATATGTAAAGATATAATTATGAAAATTTACTATTCCTTCTGCTACTGGACTGGCTGGATCTTGGAATCCTATTTGTCCATTTTCTGCCATATCTAATATAAACATATAATGTTTCATCTAAGCTCGTCAGTCTCCCTTCTCACTCTCTTTTCTTCCTTATATTATCATTATCATCATTACTGTTCCTATTATCATTGCTAAGCTATAATTATTCAATTGTCCCGATTGTATTTTACTACTTTGAATTGATAACGTTCTTATCGTATTCACTATTCCCGTCGGCCCTATATTCTCTATCAATCCTCTATCTAATACTTTATACATTATACTATACCCTCATTCATATAATCTTACCACTATCACATTATTATATAACTGATCAATATGTCACTTATTACTTAAGAATGTATACACTCCCTTATGTACTTTCGTTCCTGACATTGGATATACAATCATTCCGTATGTTGCACCAATTAAACTAAAGATTACAGGTACTCATTTAATTATCGTTGGTATAAACTCTGATTCTATGCTATGATGTTCATATCTTCCCACAAAATCTATATACGGTGTCCCCGGTCCCATCACTATATCTTTCATCACATATCCTATATATATACTTGCCACACTTAATATTAATAATGGTAATGACATTGCTACTCCTGGTTCATGTGCTGCTTCATAATTTTCTTTTGATCCTTGTGGTGTTTGTATAAATGCTAAATTAATAACTCGAATAGAATAGAAGGCAGTTAACATTGCACTTACTGTTAATAAGTAATGTCCGAATGTTCCTGTTACTGTATACGCTGCATATGACATTTCAATTATTGCATCTTTTGAATAATATCCTGTTAAGAATGGGAATCCCATTAATGCTAATGATCCTACTAATATCATCGTATATGTATATTTTTGTCTTGTTATTAATCCTCCCATTTTTCTTAAATCTTGTTCATCCGCTATCGCATGTATTACTGATCCCGCACTTAAGAATAATAACGCTTTAAAGAATGCATGATTAAATAGATGGAATATACTTGCTGATGATGCTCCTATTCCACTTGCTAATACCATGTATCCTAACTGTGAACATGTTGAATATGCTATCACTTTTTTTATATCATTTTGTACTAATCCTAATGTTGCCCCAAATCATGCTGTTACTGCCCCTACTATCGCAACTGCACTCATTACAAAATCTGATTGACTTATTACTGGCCCCATTCTTAATAATAAAAATACTCCCGCTGTTACCATTGTTGCCGCATGAATTAACGCTGATACAGGTGTTGGCTATTTGTTCATCTGTTTGCTTATCTTAAGACAAACTGACATTCTTATACTTTCATATAAGTTCGGACTATACCTTCATACAATTTTTATATATCTTGATTCTGGGTTCTGGGTTTTCTGGGTTTTCTGGGTTTTCTGGGTTTTCTGAATCTCCATTTTCTCTATTATATTTTTTTAATTTTTCGACCTCTTGTTTTATCGCCTCTATCACATCTCATTTATATTCATAGATTCTTCCTACTTTTTCTCTATGTTTATTTGATATTACCTGGTCGTATATTTCTAATCATTTTTTATAGGACAAGTCCTTTTTACTTTTTAGCGGATTTTTTCTTCAATATTCTATTACAGTTTTTAAATATATAAAATTTACAGTCATATTATGTCCTAAGTATGTCGGTCTACTTGTTCCGTCTTTTAATTCTCTTGCTGCACTTTCTACTTTTGACACTTTTCCTCCTAATAATCCCCCTATTCGTTCTAATACCTCCAATTCCCCCTGTTGTGATATTATAAATCTTAGAGATATCTGCACTGTTCGCTTTCCATCGTTTTTTTTCTCTCATATCCCTGCTGTAAAACACCCCTCTGCTTCTGCGAATCCTGCTATTCAGGCCTTATCAAGACTAATTAAATCTTGTATAGGTTTTATTTGTATAGCTGTACTGTATAGTTTATTAAACCCTTCCACAAATTCTCTAAATTGATCTTGTCTTTTCTTTAATTGTAGATTACCATTTAATATTTCTATTATTTTTTCTAACCCTTCTTTATCCCTTACCCTATAGTGATGAGTATTTGACATTTTTGATTGTTTTGTTACACTACCAAACCCTAATGTCTTTTTTATATTAAATAACAATTGTGCATCTCTAGACGACTGTGTTATTTTAAATTCCAAATACCCACTTTTATTCACTATTAAACTTCCATCCCCCTCTATAAACCCTATTAATCATTCTTCATATTTTTTATCGTATGCTTTGCGTGTAGTCTCTGAGGTTCCCGATATTTTTCGGTTACCTGCGGATTGCCCACTTCTTTGGATTTTTCCGAACCCTTCTATTTCAAAGAGAGAGGACCTTAGAATTTGTACTGGGTGTTCCCGCATATAGCAAAGTTTTTGTTCTTGGAGAGCCCAAGCTCT
>JAFDXD010000015.1 GCA_018268135.1 Bacteroidota bacterium | reverse complement strand
TGTGCTATCTCATTCATAAAACTAATTTTTACAGCCAAAAATGAGTTAGCAGCATACTTGGTAAGCTCAGCAGATTTTTCATCCATAAAAATTATTGGATTGCCCTGGCGTACAAATGGCAGGTATAATTCGTTAAGCAACTTTATAGCCCTTTGCGATTGAGTGCCTATTACTACCCTATCGGGTTTCATAAAATCATCAACGGCTACACCTTCTCTCAAAAATTCGGGATTGCTCACTACATCAAAGCAATCTTCAATAGATGTGCCTGCTTCTGCACCATCTAAAATTGCCTTCCTTACTCTATCTGCTGTTCCTACCGGCACTGTACTTTTATCAATAATTACTTTGTAATCGCCCGGTTTAATCATACTGCCCAACTGAGTAGCCACACCCAAAATATATTTTAAATCCGCACTTCCATCTTCGCCGGGTGGCGTAGGCAGTGCAAGAAAAATAATTTCTGCACCATCAATGGCCTCTTTAAGTGTGGTGGTAAAAAACAGCCTCCCTTCTTTTTGATTTCTCAAAAAAAGTTTTTCTAATCCGGGTTCATAAATAGTAATTTCTCCCGATGTAAGTTTGTCAATTTTATTTTTATCTATATCAACGCAGGTAACTTTATTTCCGGTTTCTGCAAAGCAGGTACCTGTTACCAAACCTACATACCCGGTACCAACTACGGTTATCTTCATAATGTTATCTTAATATATTTTATTTAATGGGCTACCTGTTTACAAATTCCAACACATTGTTTACAATAAATTGTTGTTGCTCTTCATCAAGCTCGGTGTGTATAGGCAATGATATTACTCTTTCTGTAAGCCAGTCTGTAACCGGTAAATGATATTGACTACCTCCAAAAGCATCAAACATTTTTTGCCGATGAGCCGGCACAGGATAATAGATCATGGAAGGTATGCCTTTGTCGGCTAAAAACTGATGCAGGGCATCTCTGTTTATGTTATTTAAAAGTAAAGTGTACTGATGAAACACATGAGTATTATTAGCAGCTCTAAACGGTGTAGTTATATTTTTATTGCCGGCAAATGCAGCATCATAGTAATCGGCAGCCTTGCGGCGAGCAACAATATATTCATCAAGGTGCGCCAGTTTTATATTTAATATAGCAGCCTGCATGGCGTCGAGCCTCGAGTTGCAGCCAATCACATCATGGTAGTATCTTTTACTTTGGCCATGCGATGCTATCATTTTTAATTTTTCGGCGAGGGCATCGTCATTTGTAAAGATGGCGCCACCATCTCCAAAAGCTCCCAGGTTTTTGCTGGGGTAAAAAGATGTACAACCAATATGTCCAATGCTTCCGGTTTTTTTAATGGTGCCATTGCTAAATGTATAATCGTTACCAATACCCTGTGCATTATCTTCAATTACATAAAGTTGATGCTTTGCCGCTAATTGCATTATCGGCTCCATATCTGCTGCATGGCCATATAAATGTACCGGCACTATGGCTTTGGTAAGGGGGGTAATGGCTTTTTTTATTGCAGCCACATCTATACAAAATGTTTTGGGATCTACTTCTACAAAAATGGGCTTTATGCCAAGCAATGCTGCCACTTCTACGGTTGCTATGTATGTAAAAGAAGGGGTAATAACTTCATCTCCCGCTTTTAGCCCAAGGGCCATCATGGCTATTTGCAATGCATCGGTACCATTGGCACAGGGTATTACATGCTTAGAAGCATGGTAAGCAGCAAGATTTGATGCAAAGCCATTGACCACATTACCACCAATAAATTGGGAACTTTCCATTACTGCTATTACCGCAGCATCCACCTCTTCTTTTATTTTATGATACTGGGTTTTAGTATCCACCATTTGTAAGGGCCTCATATCTTATAATTTATGCGGCGCAAAGATACAATTTTGGCCAGCTAAATAGTGCAGTTGTTTTTATATTGATTTAACCATAAATAGCCGTTATTTTTGATAAAAAATTTAAATTTTGGATCTCTTTTTTTACCGTTTATTTTTAATGCTTTATAAAGCGGGCATTAGCATTGCCTCTGTAGGAAACCCCAAGGCTACATTGTGGATAAATGGTAGAAAGAACCAGCAACCTATTCAATTGCAACCAGCTAAAACTGTATGGATGCACTGTGCCAGCCTGGGCGAATTTGAACAAGGAAGACCCGTACTAGAAGGAATAAAAAGACAATTTCCCACTTATAAAATTGTACTCAGTTTTTTTTCACCAAGCGGGTATGAAGTAAGGAAGAATTATAAAGGGGCAGATGAAGTATTGTATTTACCAATGGATGGGAAAAAACAGGCTGAAAAATTTATTACAGCTATAAACCCGGCTCTTGTTATCTGGGTAAAATACGACTACTGGTTTTACTTTTTAACGGCGTTAAAAGAAAAAAATATTCCGGTTATTCTGGTTTCTGGAATTTACAGAGAAAGCCAGCCATTTTTTAAATGGTATGGTGGTATGTGGAGAAAAATGTTGAAATGTTTTTATTATTTTTTTGTGCAAACAGCCCAATCAAAAGCATTGATTTTACAACTTGGTATAGAAAAAAATGTAATAGTAAGCGGCGATACCCGGTTTGACAGGGTGATAGAAATTGCAGAATCCTTTACGTCAATTTCAGCACAGTTAGATGAATTTTGCAGGGGTAGAAAAGTGATAGTAGCGGGCAGTACCTGGGATGATGATGAAGCAGAGATTATTCATTATGCAAAAGCGCACCCTGAAATAAAATTTATTATTGCCCCGCATGAAATAGATAAAGAAAATATTACTGATATACTTAAAGAATTTAAAGACGCTATTTTGTATTCGGAATTAGAGCATACAAAAAATGCAGACAGCAACAGCCATGTATTGATAATTGATAATATCGGGATGCTCTCTAAGCTTTATCATTATGCCGATATTACCTACGTTGGTGGCGGCTTTAATGATAGTGGCATTCACAACATTTTAGAAGCGGCAGTATATGGTAAGCCTGTAATATTTGGGCCGGAGTACGGCAGGGCCGAAGAAGCAAAACAGTTAATAGATATAGGGGCTGCATTTAGTATTGAAAATGCATTAGCACTCGAAAAAATATTTGATGCCCTTTTTGCTGATGAAAATTTATTAAAAAATTGTAGCGCACTTGCCAAACAATATGTGTATCAACAGCAGGGCGCTACTTCTAAGATTATTGATTTTATTCAGGAGAAACGCCTTCTCACTAATTGATCAAATTGTTTTACAAAATCATTAGTATCACTCCATCCTAATTTTAATTTTAGCTCACGTTTTATCCAATACTCTGCCTCCGGAAAAATTGAAAAGCCATTGATGGTTTTTATGCTCCGCTCATACATCACTTCATCGCCCCTAAAAAGTTCTTTAATAAATAAAAAACGGTCGTTTACTCCTATACCTTTTCTCAGGTCTTTTATTGAAGTCTCCTGCAATTTATCGCTCAGCTCCATTTTACTTTGCTTCAATTTATCATTTACAGAATTATCATTGGCTGCATTTATATTTTCATTTACTTCTTTTTTAGGTTGAACTGTTCTTTCCGGTTGCAGTTCTTTACCTGTTACCTGGTGAGCAAGTGTAGGCGTATCATCTATCGGGTCAAAAAGTAGTGGTGGTTTATTTTGTGTACCAATAGATTTTCTGACCTCTGCATTACGCTTTATTTCTTCCAGTTCGGCTTCTATTTCAGCATCATCTACTTTAAGCACTTCTATAATTTTTTCTTCAGGTAGCTGTTGCTTTATTTCCGGAGCGCCGGGGTTTGCAGCTATTACGGGAGCTATATGAACGCTTGGCCCCTTTTGCTCAGTAGAAGGTTGTGTTTTTTTTATGTGCAATAATTCTGACTGAAGCATTTGTACGGTTTGAAGTAAATTATCAACCGGCACATTCATATTAAGCTGCTCTTGCAATTTATTTATAAGGGTCTTCACCCGTTCCATATTTTAATTATTTATGGTAAAAAATAAATGATATGCATAAGATTTAGTTTTGCTTAATCAATATAAACTATAATCTTTGCAACAATAGGCTTAAAGTTACAAAACACAATTAAAAAATAAATATTAATGTTTATAGAACCAAATTTGAGGGGGGAGCGCCGGGGTTGGATAGAAGTTATTTGCGGTAGCATGTTTAGCGGAAAAACTGAAGAATTGATTCGCAGATTAAAAAGAGTAAAAATTGCCAACTTAAAGGTAGAAATATTTAAACCTGCCATTGATACCCGGTATGATGAGGTAAAAATTGTAAGCCACGATACTAATTTTATCAATAGCACACCCGTAGAAAGTTCTCAAACCATTTTATTATTAGCCCAGGATGTAGATGTAGTGGGCATTGACGAAGCGCAATTTTTTGATGCAGAGATAGGAAATGTATGTGAGCAATTGGCCATGAGGGGAATAAGAGTTATAGTGGCGGGGCTTGATATGGATTATCAGGGTAACCCATTTGGGCAAATGCCGGGACTTTTAGCCAAAGCTGATTATATTACCAAACTACATGCTATTTGTGTAAAATGCGGCAATATCGCTAATATCAGTTATAGAAAAATAGCCGAAGGTGGCCAGGTATTATTGGGGGAAAAAGATATATATGAACCTCGATGCAGGATTTGTGCTCAGTTGAAGGAGTAATTGATTTTTTCTTCAAAATAGCCTTTATTTATTCTGAAAAAAACTTACCTGCCCCAATTTTTAAAACTGAAATTTTTATAATTTACTTCTTCCGTGAGCTAGCTTTCATCTCATTTAATCAAAGCAGTAATTACAAAATTACGTTCATAGTGATTTACTAATTCTATCCTTTAGAAGCAGTTTAGCAGATAAAGTCTGATGCTACCAACATAAATTATAATTCAAAAAAAGCCCCGAAATAATTCGGGGCTTGTATCATTTTATAATTTTCAATTACTCTTCTTCATCAAAGCTCATGGCTTCTTTGGTTGTCATCAGCAATTCATATTCTTCTTTGCTTCCTACAATCATATTCTCAAAGTCTCTCAAACCCGTACCTGCTGGTATTAAATGACCGGTAATTACATTTTCCTTTAACCCAAGCATATCATCTGTTTTGCCCTGTATGGCTGCAGAAGAAAGTACTTTGGTAGTTTCCTGGAAAGATGCTGCCGATAT
>JAFDXD010000159.1 GCA_018268135.1 Bacteroidota bacterium | reverse complement strand
TTTTATTATCAAAAATATCATTACCCTGCTAAGCCTGCTGCCACGCCGGTTTAAAAATACAATATCCTCTTCACCTTTTTTAATGGCTATATGGTTCCTAATGGTTTGCCGGTACATGTTGATATACTTTATTGCAGTATCTCCAATAGGTACCAATCTTTCTTTATTTCCTTTGCCCACTACTTTTATAAATCCCACTTCAAGATAAAGGCAACTTAATTTTAAATTTACCACTTCACTCACCCTTAGCCCACAACTGTACATCGTTTCTAATATCGCTTTGTTCCTTTCTCCTTCAGGCTTACTTAAATCTATACAAGCAATTATTTTTTCTATCTCTTCAAATGATAGCGTATCCGGAAGTTTACGCACCAACTTGGGCGATTCTAATAATACCGTGGGGTCTTCTATAGTAATTTGTTCCAGCAGGCAGTATTTATAAAAACTTCTAATGCCGGATATAAGGCGTGCCTGCGATGATGCCGTCATCCCCAGTGAGTGTACCCATTGTACAAAAGCTTCCAAATCTTTCAGCGTTATATCGGCAGGCTTCTTGTTTGAATCATTCATTTGCAGGTATCCTGTCAGTTTTTCTACATCATCCAGGTATGCCTCTACCGAGTTATCTGAAAGCGATTTCTCTAATTGCAACCACGATTTAAATCCCTTTTTATATACTGTCCACATAAATTATTCCATTAACTTTATCGCTTTTAGCGCTACAATTTAATTAAACCATTATTTTCGCTTAATAATTTTTTTATTTACACATTATGGCAACCAAGCTTCCTGTTAATTTCAGGTCATTCTACAAAAAACTTTCCATCTACAGAAAATCATTTCGAAGCTTTTTAAACCGCTCTGAAAAAAATCCACCAAAAGCTATAGATAAGCTTACTCCTGTAATAGAAAAAGAAGTATGGAAAGAAGTGGACTGCCTTAGTTGCGCCAATTGTTGTAAAAAAATGACTCCTACTTTTACCGCAAAAGATTTAAAAAGAATATCTGCACATTTTAACCAAACCCCCGAAGAGTTTAGAAAGCAATGGTTAAAAAAAGACAGCAACAAAGATCTTGTAAATAAAAACCAGCCATGCCAGTTTCTTAATCTTAAAAATAATAAGTGTTCCATTTATTCTATCCGACCCGAAGACTGCTCAGGGTTTCCGCATCTTTCAAAAAAGAAATGGACAGAGTATGCCTATGTGCACAAACAAAATATTGATTACTGCCCGGCCACTTTTAAAATGGTAGAAAAAATGATAGAACGGGTGGGGGAAAAATGGTAAGGCACAAAATATTTCAGGTTCAGTTTTTATTCGTACACATCTTCAATCAAAAAAAAATCCGGCTCTTTATCTTTTAGCAGGGTAATAGCCAGTACATCAAATTGTATTCTTGTCCATTGCGGATATTGGTAAAGAAATTCTTCAGATGCATTGATGAGATATTTTATTTTTTTGGCATCAATATTTTCTTCGGGGTGGCCAAAAGTGGCAGTACGGCGGGTTTTCACTTCTATAAAATGAAGGATTTTATTGTGGCTGGCAATGATATCTACTTCCCAATGTCCATGCCGCCAATTGCAATGCAAAATATCATAACCCTTCTGCGTAAAATATTGCACAGCTAAGTTTTCGCCCTGCCTGCCGGTGATATTATGTGTTGCCATTGAGTAAAGTTAATAGATAGGGACATATTGCTGCTAATTGTAATTTTTAATCAGAAATTATTTTTATATTTTTGCAATAGAAAATAAGTAAAATGAAAAAACAACAAACATCCCTCATAGTTGTAGCAACGCTTCTTGTAGTTATTGCTGCTTTATCAAGAGTAATCTTATATCCACACAACTTTAGCCCAATAATTGGTATGGCATTATTTGCCGGGGCAGTAATTATGGATAAAAAACTTGCATTTGTTTTACCCATTGCAGCCATGTTATTATCTGATGTATTATTTGAAGTATTTAATATTGCTCCCGGTTTTTGGGGCTGGGGCCAAATAGTAGGGTATGGTATTCTTGCTCTTATTACAGTAATGGCTTTCACCATGAAGAATCGCTCCGTATGGAATATTTTAGGTTATTCCGTTGCTTCTTCTCTTTTATTTTTCTTTTTATCTAACTCCGGGTATTTTTTTATAGAAAATCATACCTATCATACATATCCTCAAACTGCAAGTGGTTATGTTGCCTGCCTTGAAGCTGGTATCCCTTTTTTAAAATCAGGTGTGCTGGCAGATTTAACGTATAGCTTTGTACTATTTGGAAGTTATTTTTTACTGCAAAAATTTGCCTTTAATAAAAAAGTTACTGCTTAAAAGTAAATTGTATATTTCATGTAAGGTGCCGTAAGAATTTTTTTCTTACGGCTTTTTATTTTCCGCTTCAAATATTTCATCTATCAAATGAGATGTGCCATCTGCTGCCATGGTGGCCAGTTCATCACAGCGGTTGTTGTAGGGGTTATCGGCATGGCCTTTTACCCATTTCATCTTTATAGAAAATGCTTTGGCAAGTTGGTAATAAAGTTTCCAGAGATCGCTGTTTTTTTTGCCGCCTTTAAAGTTTGTTTTTATCCAGGTATTCAGCCAGCCTTCTTCAATGGCACGAACCACATATTGGCTGTCAGAATAAATCACTACCGGTATATTGGGTTTGGTAATAGCCTGTAGCCCGGCAATTACCGCCATCAGCTCCATACGATTATTAGTAGTATGCCTGTACCCCTGCGATAGTTCTTTGCGATGGCTGCCATACATCAGTATAGTGCCATACCCGCCAGGGCCGGGGTTTCCACGAGATGAGCCATCAGTATAAATTGTAATATTGTTCAATGCTTTACCGGATAATGTTAACTATAAATTTTTTTCTGCAAACTTCTTGTATCATTCTACACCTGAAAAACGCCTGTTTTAAATTCTTGTATCTCATCGTTATTATTTGCGGCTGCAATGCCTTCAGAAATCACTTTTCGTGTTTCAATCGGGTCAATTATTGCGTCTATCCATAGCCGTGATGCAGCATACTCTGGCCTGGTTTGCCTGTTATATTTTTCAGTTATTTTCTCTAAAAATATTTTTTCTTCTTCCGGGGTTACTTCTTTTCCTTTGGCCTTCATAGCGCCCATTTCTATTTGTAACATTGTTTTAGCTGCCTGCTCACCGCCCATTACTGCTATTTTTGCCGTAGGCCATGCATAAATAAAACGGGGGTCGTATGCCTTGCCACACATGGCATAGTTGCCGGCGCCATAAGAATTGCCTACAATAATGGTAATTTTTGGCACCACAGAGTTGGCTACTGCATTTACTAATTTTGCCCCGTCTTTTATAATACCGGTGTGTTCACTTCGGCTGCCTACCATAAACCCGGTTACATCCTGCAAAAAAACCAATGGAATTTTTTTCTGATTACAATTCATGATAAAACGAGCGGCTTTATCTGCACTATCATTGTAAATAACCCCACCCAACTGCATCTCGCCTTTTTTACTTTTTACTATGAGCCGTTGGTTGGCTACTATGCCCACTGCCCAGCCATCTACTCTTGCATAGCCACACACAATGGTTTTGCCATAATCTTTTTTAAATTCATCAAAACTATCAGCATCGGCTACGCAATCTATTAACTGTAGCATATCGTACGGCTTAGTATTTCCTTCACTTAATATGCCATAAATATTTTCCGGCTTTTGTTTTGGCTGTGTAGAGGTAGCCCTGTTAAATCCTGCTGATTGTGCAGGGCCAAGTTTACCTATTATTTTTTTTACCTGCTCAAGGCATTCCTGCTCGGTTTTAAATTTATAATCGGCAATACCCGATATTTCAGTATGGGTAGTTGCACCGCCTAAAGTTTCTGCATCAATATCTTCGCCAATGGCGGCTTTTACTAAATAAGGGCCTGCTAAAAATATGGAGCCTGCACCTTCTACCATCAGAGTTTCATCGCTCATGATGGGCAGGTAGGCACCACCGGCTACGCAGGCGCCTGTTACCGCAGCTATTTGTGTAATGCCCATAGCGCTCATTTTGGCATTGTTGCGAAATATGCGGCCAAAATGTTCTTTGTCCGGAAAAATTTCATCCTGCATAGGAAGAAAAACTCCGGCGCTATCTACCAAATAAATTACGGGCAATTTATTTTCCATTGCTATCTCCTGCATTCTCAGGTTTTTTTTACCTGTAATCGGAAACCATGCACCTGCTTTTACGGTTTGATCATTTGCAATAATTA
>JAFDXD010000158.1 GCA_018268135.1 Bacteroidota bacterium | reverse complement strand
TTTTATGTTACCATTATTCATGCAAAAAATTTCACCTGCTTTTTAAAATCCTAAGTAAGCCGGCAATATTTAGAGCCATCCGTTTTCAAAAGCATATTTAATAAGCGCTGCTGTATTTTTTGTATTAAGTTTTGTCATGATACTTTTGCGATGGCTATCTACTGTCCAGTGGCTAACAAATAATTTTTCTGCAATTTCAGTATTGGTAAGGCCCCCGGCAATAAGAGTAAGTATTTCTTTTTCACGCCTTGTTAATGATGGCTGCAGCGCTTCTTTCATTTCGGCATTTTTTACAATTTCAACAGCTTCTGAACATAAGTAATTTTTTCCCTGTGCCACAGTAAAAATAGCTTCCAGCAATTCTTCTTTTCCCGAATTTTTTAAAATATAGCCATTGGCTCCCTTTTCAATCATTTTATGAATATATGATGGTTGATTAAGCGTACTTAAAGCAAGAATATTTGTGTCAGGTTTTTTATTTTTTATTTCGGCACACAGTTCAATGCCACTTTTGTCGGGCAGGTTTATATCCATCAATAATACATTTATATCATTTTGGTCAAAAAATTCAATACATGCTTTTGCAGTTAGGGCATGTCCTGCCCAAAATATTTCATCTACATTTTTAAGCAGAGAATAAATACCTTCTACCACTACAGGATGGTCGTCCACAATAAAAACTTTTATCATGATTGCGGTATTTTAATTTCAATGTTTACAGAAGTGCCAACACTCTGCGATTTAACATCAATATTTCCTTTTAAATAATTTACACGGCTTTTAATATTGCTCCACCCACTCCCCGTAGTTTTGTTCATCCTGTTTACGTCAAATCCTTTGCCATTATCCTCTACGCTGATGGTAACCCAGTCGCTGCCTTTTACCAGTTGCACCATTATTTGTGTAGCTTCAGCATGTTTTATGGCATTATTTACCAACTCTTGTATTATGCGGTAAATAATGATTTCATCATCGCTTTTAATATGCACTTCATTATCTCCATATAATTGAAAAATGATTTTTACTGCATCTGTGCAGGAAGAGGCGCAATAATCTTTGAGCGCCTCTGCCAGCCCGAATTTGGCAAGGGCTTCGGGCATCATATTTTGTGCCACCCGCCTCAGTTCTCTCATAGCAGTATCAATCATATTTAGCGATTTCTCAAAAGAATTTGCATTAGCTGAGCTGATTGAAAAATTATCTTTCATATTAATAATAGAATGTTTTACTCCCGTTAATAATCCTCCTAAACCATCGTGTAAATCTTTTGCAAGCCTGCTTCTCTCTTCTTCCTGACCCTTCATTACTGCCTGCGAGGCTAATAACTGCTTTTCATTTTCAAGTTCTTTTATCTTTTGCTCCTGCAATGATGCATTTTGCAAGGCTATCAGGTTTTGTTTTTTTAATAACTTACTTCGGCTATACCATATTATGGCTAAAGATGCTGCCAACAGCAGTAACAATAAAAGCATTATTAACCGGGTACGGTTGGCCGTTATTTTTTTTTCGGCATCATTTAGTTGAGATTGAAATATTAGACGGTCTTGCAGGTTTTTTTGTTTGTACTCGTAGTCTATGGCAAGTTTTTCATTCTGTATATTTATTTTTTGAGTAAATACTGAATCATTTATTGCAGTTAGCTTTTGCAGGTAATCAAAAGCCTGGCGTGTATCTCCGGTTTTTTTATAATACTCATACATCAGGCGATAATTGTCCTGCAAAAATTCTTTGTCAGTTATTTGGTTTACATATTTATTAGAAAGCAGAATATACTTTTTTGCATTTACCATATCATTTTTCTTCAGATAGCATTTGGCTAAATGATTCAAAAAATTGGCATTGTTTTCTTCATTTCCTAATTTTTCCGAAAGAGTAATTGCTTCTTTGAGGTAGGCGATTGCAGAGTCAAGGTTATTTATCTGCATGTATGCGTTGCCTATATTTCCCATTGCATTAGACATGCCGGGGTTATTATGAATTAGCAAATTTATATGGTACGATTGGCGCTGGTAAAAGATTGCGCTGTCTGCCATTCCTTTAAAAGAAAAAACATTGCCGATGTTTCCGTAGCTATTGGCAATAGAGAGAGAATCATTAACAATAATTTTTTTGGCCAATGCTTTTTTGCCATAGCTTAAGGCATTGTCATAATCTTCCAGGCTTTCATACACCAACCCTATATTGTTTAATATTTGCCCTGACAATTTATTGTTATTAATTTTTTCGCTTCCTTTTAGCGTTTCAAAAAAAACTGTTAGCGCTTTATTATACTCAGAATTGTACATAAAGGCATTGCCGATATTATTGAGTGATTTTAGATAATTTAACTGATTCACATCTTTCCAAATCATAGAAGCACTATCAAAGGCAGAAGCAGCTTTTTTATAATTGCCGGCATAAAAATTACAGTAACCCTCTTCTGTAAACACTTTGGCTGTAAGGGTATCTGTAGTAAAGCCGGCGCTTAATTGTTTTAATTTACCAATGATGATGAAGGCCTGTGAAGTGCTGGTATCCATCGCTTTTCGGGCAGATGTTAGCAACAGGTTTATTTGAGCAACGTCTATCTTATTAGGTGATTGGGCAAATGCTACAAAGCGGATAATCATAAGCAAAACAAACAAAGTCATTTTGCAAAATGATAAAAAGCTTTTGTTATGATTTCCTGTCATTGCTTCAACCATATTATTAAAATAAAGTTCCTGCCTTTTTTTTGAAAGACAACATAATCATAAAAAATAGCTGTTTTAGGGGATTGTGCCACACTGCTAACTAAATTACTTTTAATCAATAAAAAAATGACAATGAAAACTACATTTCTAAGCGCTTTGCTGGTTGGCATTATTTTTTTCAGTTGCAAAAAATCGCCCGTAACCCCTACCCCACC
This sequence comes from Bacteroidota bacterium, assembly GCA_018268135.1. Classification (GTDB taxonomy): domain Bacteria; phylum Bacteroidota; class Bacteroidia; order Chitinophagales; family Chitinophagaceae; genus Ferruginibacter. The sequence continues at coordinate 1,336 of JAFDXD010000158.1, read as the reverse complement.
CGGAGGTGGAGGAAATACTGGCGGCGGTGGCCTTTCTATTACTTCTATTACACCGCTTAGCCCATACTGCGATGATGAAATCACCATTAACGGAACCGGCTTTGATGCAGATAAAACTAAGGATACAGTAAAATTTGGAATATTAAACAGCTCAGGAAATTTCAGTGTTCCGGATGCCAATTTGTGTGTAATAAACAGCGCTACCACTACTCAACTAAAAATAGTGATTTCTAATAGTTTCAATTTTGGCGGAAATCTTATTTTTTTAAACCCACTGGCAGTAGCTCGTGTAAATTGCCCCAAAGGAATGGTCTATTCATCGCAAAAAGTAATTTTTAGGGTTGCCCCATTATGTACAAGTATTCAAGATGCAAATAGCTTTATGGGCTATAATGTAGCAAGAGTGGGCGATTCTATCTTTACACAAAATGCAATTGGTATTGGGAACAACTCTTTAGATAATATTTCAATTAACACAACAAATTTTACTCCAAAAATAGATAGCAGCTCTAATTGCAAATTTGGCTTTGTATTGCCTAATAAACTCTTTGGATTGGTATTAGACGAAACAGTACATCAAATTAGTAAGATGACAATACGAATGAAAGATGGCAAAACTACAGATGTCAATGTGGATTTTTATACCTCGCCCATTATGAGCGCTTTATGTTCTGCGGCCATACCAAGTTTTATTAAAAGCACTGCACCTTCAGGAGCAGTAGAAACTATCAATGTAACAGGGGTAAATTTAAAATCAGATACAAAAGTAGAACATACTTATCCTGGTGGATCTGATGAAGGCGCACTTTCGATAGACACTGAGTTTGGAACAAAGGGTTCAATAATATACCAGGTATCATTACTAACCGTTGGCACACACAATGTGAGATTGTTTCGTATGGAAAACGGGGTAAAAAAATATTATGGTGTAGCCAGCTTTATCATATATCCATAATCATTATCAGGCTCCCGCACTTGTTTTAAAAAATAGTTGCAGGGGGCTACCTCTTTATCCATAAAAACTTTATTAAAAAATTTGTAAGTCTTTGCGGCTAATAATGCGGCTATAAAATTTTATTTTTCTAACTAAAAAAGCTATCGCTTCTTTTACATGGTATAAATACGAAGTGCACTATCGTATTTGCTACAGCTCTTCAATTGCTGTATAGATATCCCCAAAATTTTATAAAAATTTAAAAGTATAGGATTAAGTAGAATAAGTACAAAATAGCGAAGCTTGGGCTTAGGCCTCATAAAAGAGAAAATAATTCAATAGCATAGAAAATTGAGTATAAGTACTTGCTTTTATACAAAATAAAATGCTGCCAGCAACGTT
>JAFDXD010000157.1 GCA_018268135.1 Bacteroidota bacterium | reverse complement strand
CACCATTCCAAAAATCACTTATCTGGCCTTCTGTAGAAGTGGCGGTGAAATTGTCAAAGTCATTCATAAAAGATGCATCACCCGGAGTACTGCCTTTTTCAGCATCATCAGAGCCTAAGCTTTCTACCGCTATTGGGGCAAAAGCTACCATGGGCCATCCACGTAAGTTGGCATACATTGCATTTACCGCTTTAGTAGCATCGGCCTGCGATTGCCAAAACTGTACTGTAGGCTGTTGGCCTTGTGGTGGCACATCCAAAAAACTTTTTGTGCATCCTGCAATTGCTGCCAGCAAAGGCAAAGCCAAAAAAGCAATTGCTGCCCGGTTATTTATTTTTAAATATTTATTTTTCATTGTGTATTTATTTTATGTTTTGTAAAATGGAATGATCCTTTTACTCTTTTATTTTATTGAAATTTTTTGATTGTATTTCTTTCATCCCTTTAAAAAATTAAAAAGTAAGATTCACTCCAAAATTGTAAGTAGCATATAAAGGATATACATTTACATCTACACCGGCTCTGGTAGGTGCTCCTCCCACTTCAGGGCTAAATCCACGATAAGGGAAAAAGTTGAATGGGTTTTGTGCATTGGCAAATACTCTCAGTTTAGATATTCCTGCTTTTTGCAAACAGGCAAATGGGAAAGTATAACCAAGCTGTATATTTCTTATCCTTATATATTTTCCGTCTTCTACATAAAATGAATTAGAAAGGTAATTGGTACTGCCGCCAATATTTGCAGACGGATATACATTGCTTGTACCCTGGCCATGCCAGCGGTTTTTATAAAAATCTTCTGTATAATTTTCTGTACCATACCTTAACCCATAGTTTGCATTATATATCTGCACACCGGATACACCTTGTAAGTCTAATGAAAAATCAAAAGCTTTGTAAGCAAGGCTGGTATTAATACCAAAAACCAGTTTTGGATTTGGATTACCCAGTACTACTTTGTCTTTTGCATTTATTACACCATCATCATTTACATCTAAATATTTAAAATCGCCGGGCTGTGCCTGTGGTTGTATTACTGCACCTGCTTTAGATTTATAATTTAAAATATCTGTTGCTGACTGAAATATACCAACTACCTGGTAGCCAAAAAATTCACCAATAGGCTCACCAACTATGGTGCGTGTATTAAAATTAGCGCCACCTGTTGGCCCTACCTGTTGGTAGATGGCATTGGCTCCGGTAGATACTTCTAACACTTTATTATTATTAACGCCGGCATTGGCGCTGATAGAGTAATTCCAATCTTTATTGATTTGATCTTTCCAGGTTAGCAAAAATTCAAAACCCTGATTTTGAAAAGTAGCCTGATTGCCAATGATAGAACCACTACTGGTACCAATAGAACCCAAAATCGGAATATCAAATATTGCCTTCTCTGTTTTTTTGTTATACCAATCTAACTCTGCATATAATCTATTATGCAATAAAGAAGCTTCTAAACCTACATCAGTACCTACGCCTCTTTCCCAATAAGTAGTAGGAGGCACTACCGTATTGATACTGGCACCCGGAGAAGTAGTACCATTACCGCCAACATATACAAATTGATTTGATTGCGTAACGGTTAACACTGATAAATTAGCAGGCACAGATACATTCCCTATTTTACCCCAGCTTCCTTTTAATTTTAAGCTGTTAAAAATATTTTGGTTTTGCATAAATTTTTCATTGCTAACTACCCAACCTAGCCCTACAGACGGGAAATAACCCCAACGATTGTTTCCACTAAATTTTGATGAACCATCTGCTCTCAGTGTTGCTGTAAGCAAATACTTATCAGCATAAGCATAGTTTAATCTGCCAAAGTAAGAGTTTACCCTGCTGAGTGTGCCAGCATCTGTAACATTAGATGTGCTGGAATTACCTAAAGAAAAATATTGATTTCCGGAACCGGGAGGTACATCCTGTGCAGAAACTTCCAATTTATAATACTTATACTCCTGCGCACCCTGACCTACTAAAAACTTAAATGAGTGGTCGCTGATTTTTTTAGTATAAGTAAGCGTATTTTCCAATATCCAGTTCCTATTTTCTTCTCTGCGGGCATTAAGACTGCTTACTGTATTTCTTTGTGCAAGAGTAGCGGTATATACCGGTGCATAATTAATATTTTCTCCCTGCTCAAAATCTCCACCAATACTTGAGTGGAATGTAATAGATTTTGTTATTTTTAAATCTAAATATGCATTAGCATTTAATTTGTATGTTTTAGTATTATCATTATAAAAATCCATGGTTACCTGTGGGTTAAACTGGTTAGAGCTACCCACCTGAAAATCATTGGGGTCGCCATAGGTACCATCGGCATAATACACAGGCACATTGGGCGCTGCCGAATAAAGCTGATGAAATATTCCACCATTAATATTATTCGACTTGCTGATGTTGCCAGCAGCAGTGATACCAACTTTTAAAGCCCTTGTTATTTGATAATCGTTTTGCAAATGCAGCGTGTATCTATTGTAGTTATTTGTTTTTACAATTCCATCCTGATTATAGTATCCAAATGAAAGATTGTAAGTAGATTTTTCTGCACCGCCGGCAATGGATATTTGATGATTGGTTACCATTGCATTTCTCAAAATTTGATGATACCAATCTGTATTACCAGAGCTTGCAGGATTGCTGTAATAAGCAGGCTTTCCATTTAAAATGGTTTGCTCATTAATCATCTGCTCGTACTGGCTGCCTGTTGCCATTTTAATTTGATTGGTTACTACCTGGTTTCCTACAAAACCACTATAATTTATTACAGGTTTCTCTCCTCTTTTACCTTTTTTGGTAGTAATTAATACCACACCATTTGCTGCCCTGATACCATATATAGCTTCTGAAGAAGCATCTTTTAATACACTGATGTTATCAATATCGGCACTGTTTAAAAAACTGATATCATCATACCAAATTCCATCTACCACATATAATGGATTGGGGTTTCCATATACTGTACCTACCCCTCTTATTCTTATTTGAGGCGAACTACCCGGAGCTCCATCATTGGTAATTTGCACACCGGCTACCTTACCCTGCAATGCACTAATGGGGTTAGATGCCGCCTGTTTGGCCACTTCATCTCCTTTTATTTGTACCACCGAGCCGGTTACATCTATTTTTCTTTGTGTACCATATCCTACCACTACCACCTGCTCAGCAGTTTTTATGGAAGGAGATAATTGCACTGTAATATTTGTGCGGCCGCCAACTGGTATCTCTTTAGATTCATATCCAATATAACTTATTACCAATACAGCGTTATCTGCTACATTTAATGAAAATGCTCCTGCATTATCTGTAGAAGTGCCGGTATTGGAGCCTTTTATTCTAATGCTGGCTCCTTGTAATCCTACTCCATTTTCATCCGTTACTTTACCCGTTACCTGCACATTACTCGATACTTCAGATACGGCAGGCTTATATAATACTACCAGGTCGTTCTTCATCATTTTGTAAGAAAGGCCGGTGCCATTAAGCACTACCGACATTACTTCCGGCAGGTCAGCATCCCAAAATTTTGCATCCACGGTTTTAGCCTTTGGTAGCAGGCTATTGTTGTACACAAAACGGTATTCGCTTTGCGACTCTATCATGGTAATTGCTTTTGTTAGCTCTACATTTTTAAATTTTAAAGTTATCTTACTTTGGCTTTTTGCCTGTACCGATAACTGCATAATAAATAAGAGCATGATAGTAGAAATCAACTTCATGCTAAGCGAAATTTTTCTTCTTAACATCTCTTTGCAGTAGATTTTTTTTTGTTTGGTAATAATCATGTTGTATAGTTTTTAGTTTTAACAATCAGGGCGCTTGCATCAATGCCCTCAATTGAAGCAGCGGGCTTAAAGCACGGCTGCCGTAGTTTGCAGTTTTTTAATTTTGTACCTTTTTATTTCATAATATATATTTTTAGTAAATGATAATGTTATTATTCTCTTTTTTAAATGAAAAATTATAAGACAATTGCAAAGCCTGTAATACCTGCATGCAACTTTCCTCTGTAAAATTTCCGGTAAACTTTTGTAGTTTTAATTTATCTGACTTCACTTCTATGTTACAGCCATACCAGTGTTCCATCGTTTTTACAATCTCATCAAAACTTTCATTTTTAAACATCAACTTGTTTTGTGTCCACCCTATTTCACTATAAATATTTTCCTTTTTATCTTCACTTACATGATCAAGCATTACTAATGGCGTTTCTTCTGTAGCTGGTTCGGCATTAATGCCCATTTTTGGTTTTTCATTTTGTTTTTTTAGCAGGGGCAGGTTGCTTACAGTTATTTTTTCACTGGGTTTCAGCATTATCTTTTCGTTGCTGTGGCTGGTAAGGGTTACTTCAATAGAACCTTTTATCAGTGTAGCTTCTGAAGTACTTTCCTGCGGATAAGCTTTTACATTAAATACGGTACCCAGCACTTTTATATCCATTGCTTTTGTATGAAT
>JAFDXD010000156.1 GCA_018268135.1 Bacteroidota bacterium | reverse complement strand
TTGTCTGCTCTTTGCTGAAGTATATACCCTTCATAAGACTCCATCTCTTTAATTCGCTTAATGATTGCAGCAGTATTAGATGTAGTACTTCCTCCCATGTTTTGCAAAAAATCTTTTAGTGTAATATCGGCAGGAATTGGTGATGTAGTATCCTGCAATAATTGCATATTTTTAAATTTCGTTTCTATGGCATTTCTAATAGTATCAAGCCTTAGCTGCTGTATATTGTGATGGTATTCATTTTGGCTTGTTAAATCATTAATCAGGTGAAGTAAAGAATCTGTATTTTTTTTACTGATGATAAGGTTTACCAGCAAATCGGGTGAACGATTGCTCATATATGCCCTAAAGTTTAGCTCTACTGTTTTATACTCTGATGCTAAAAACTCTAAGTTGGTAATAACCTTATTAGTGTGGTCCATCCACAATGCCTGATTAGACATTTTGTTGGTATTAACATAAAGTAAAATGTATGAAAAAAGCAGAAGCAAAAACGCAGCAATAAATCCTGCCACTTTTGTTCTATTGATACCTAGGCTCATCAGGACGGGGGATTAGATTGATAGAATGTAACAAATTTAACCTTTTTACTAAAAGAAAAAAACTAACCTCTTACATTCAATTTAATGCTATATTATTAAATATTAATTTATGGTAACAATATTTTATAATTTAAAAATTTAACGTACAAAATATCCGCAAAAACAATATTGGCAGTATTTTAGCTAACTATAAATAAATAATTTCTAACAATATAAATTAAACATTATGAGCTCAGGTAAATTATTAACAGGTTTATTAGTAGGTGCTGCTGCAGGCGCCGTATTGGGTATTTTATTTGCACCAGACAAGGGTACAGAAACACGAAAAAAAATTGCGAAAAAGGGAAGTGAGCTGGGAGAGAATATTAAAAGTAAGTTTGGAGAGTTGGGCGAAGCCTTGCAGGAAAAGTATGACAACATTAGAGGAGAGGCACATGAAATATTAGAAAAAGGCAAAGCCTCTGCAGAAAATTTAAAAAATAAAGCTGCTCAATTTAAAGAAGAAACAAAGCAAACCTGGGCATAATTAAATGCCCTTTTTTACCCTTCACCCTTTTTTAAAATTTCAAAATGCAACAACAAGAGCCTTTACAAAACTTAGAGTCTTTATTTGAAAGCGCCGGTGAGTATGCAGAAACAAGATTAGAATTATTAAAGTTAAAAGCTACCAAAAACGCTTCTGAGATTTTGTCTGTTTTCGTTTCAAAACTCATTCTGCTTTTTATACTTTCCATTTTTATAATGGTTTTAAATGTTGGTATTGCATTGCTTTTGGGCGATTGGATGGGTAAAGCTTATTATGGCTTTTTTGTTTTAGCTGCTTTTTACCTTATTGCCGGGCTTATTTTTATGGCTTTCAAAAATAAATGGGTTAAAGAGCCGGTAGCTAACTCTATTATTAAAAAAATATATAGTTAATAAAATGAAGATAACAAACACCCGTGAGTTAGACCTTGCAATAAATGATTTAGAACAAAGAGTAGCCGGACAACAAAAAGTAATGGTTGTACATTTTCATAAAACCTATGAAAGTTTTAGGCCGCACAATTTATTGAAATCTGTTTTTCAAAATGCCGTAAAATCAACTGATACTCAAAATACAATTTTTAAAATAGCGGGTGGACTTGCTTCCATACTGCTCACCAATACATTATTTTCAAAACTCAAAACAAATTCTACTGCCACTTCTCTTTTAAACAAAGCATTAAAAATTGGCACTTCAAATGTGCTCTACAATAATGTAGATAAAATAAAAGCCTACGGACAGGCTATTTATGACAATGTTTTTAAGAAAAAAAGTAAAGAAAATTAACTTGCAACAAAAGATGTTTTCATAAGCCTATGCACTGAGTAGTTTTATTTTAAATGATTCCAACCCTGTGCTACTAATGCATGTTTATTGCCTCCTCTTGTAATAAGGTTTTTGCCTTCTGAGGAATCAGTAATGTACCCAATAATACTAATGCCGGGATTTTGTTTTATTTTTTCAAAATCATTTTGGCCTACTGTAAATAATAATTCATAATCTTCGCCGCCACTTAATGCACAAGCGGTGGGGTCTAATTGAAGTTTATAGGCAAACTCTTTTGCCTCCTCATTGATGGGTAATTTATCTTCGTATAATACACAGCCCACCTGGCTTTGCTTACAAATATGCAGCAGGTCGCTGCTAAGGCCATCGCTCACATCCATCATGCTTGTTGGGGTTATTTGTTCCTCTGCAAAATATTCTATAATATCTTTTCTTGCTTCGGGTTTTAGCAACCTACCTACTATGTAAGCCTGCCCTTCAAGGTCGGGTTGTGAGCCCGTTTCATTAAATATTTTTTTCTCTCTTTCTAAAATGGTAAGCCCTAAAAATGCTCCCCCCAATTCACCGCTCACACAAATAAGATCATGTACTTGTGCTCCATTTCTCTTTACGTATTTATCCGGCGATACTTCTCCAATGGCAGTAATGCTAATGATAAAACCTTTTTGCGAAGTGCTGGTATCACCACCAACCAGGTCAACCCCATATTGATCGCAGGCTGCATAAACACCTTCATAAAATTCATCCAGCGCCTCCAGGCTAAACCTGTTGCTAAAGCCCAGGCTCAATACTATTTGAGTAGGAGTAGCATTCATGGCATATATATCGCTAATATTTACCACCACAGATTTATAGCCAAGGTGCTTTAGGGGAGTATATGACAGGTCAAAGTGTATCCCTTCCAGCAAAAGATCGGTAGTAATAACAGTTTGCTTACCAAAATGATCTATCACGGCTGCATCATCGCCCACAGATAAAATTGTAGAAACGTTTTTAATCTCGTTGTTGCTTGTCAGCCTGTCTATAAGACCAAATTCACCAAGCGAAGCAATTTCTGTTCTCTCTTCCATATTTTAATTTTTTCAGCAAATTTTCTAATTATTTTTTCCAAAGGCAGCACCATTTACAATACCCATCAATTCCTGATGTATCTTACCATTGGTAGCTAATACATGTGGCTGATGGGGCGAAAAAATATTGCCTGCAAAGTCTGTTACCCTTCCACCGGCTTCATTTACCAGCAAAGCTCCCGCCGCACTATCCCATGCATTCAATTGATGTTCGTAAAAACCATCAAACCTGCCGGCGGCAACCCAACAAAGATCTATGGCTGCACTCCCAAGCCTACGCACCGGCACTCCATTTCTTATTAATTTTTCAAATACCTGCAAAGGGCCATTGGGCATATCAAGATAACTATAAGGAAAACCGGTTACCAAACAGCTTTTAATAACTTCTGTTTTATTACTTACTTGAATTGCTTTGTCATTTAAAAAAGCGCCTTCATTTTTTTCTGCAAAATATAACTCATGCAACAGTGGGGCATAAACAGAGCCCAAAATGGTTTCTCCATTTTTTTCCACTGCAATACTTACACAACAAATTGGAATGCCATTGGCAAAATTTATTGTGCCATCAATGGGATCAATTATCCATTTATATTCACTATCGGTAATAATTTCCCCTGTTTCTTCACTTAAAATAAAATGGGAAGGAAATGCTTTTTGTATCACTTCAATAATGGCTTTTTCGGAAGCATGGTCGGCCTCCGTTACCAAATTATTTACCCCTTCTTTATTTGATATTTTAAAATCTCCATTAAAAAAATGTTGCAACTGGGTAGCGCCAGCCTGTACTGCATTTATAAGGGTTGTTTTAAGCATGCCGCAAAGATAATATTTACAATTTCATTTATTATTTAATAAAATTAACCATGCACTAGCCACCTTCATTTTGATGTGTGAATAAAATAATCGTATTTCGCTTTTTAAAAAAGTTTCTTGCAGCTATCTGTCATCATAGTAAATTATAACGTAAAATATTTTTTAGAGCTTTGCCTGCATTCTGTACTAAAAGCCTGCAAACCCATACAGGCCGAAATTATAGTAGTTGACAATTTTTCAAATGATGGCAGCAAAGAGTACCTGGAGCAAAAATTTCAATCGGTAATTTTTAAATGGAATACTCAAAATGTTGGTTTTGCAAAAGCCAATAATAGCGTGCTGCCAGAAGCCAAAGGCGAGTATATTTTATTTTTAAACCCCGATACCATTGTTCCCGAAAATTGTTTTACCAAATGCCTGCATTTTTTTGCTACCCATGCTACTTGTGGGGCACTGGGTGTACAAATGATAGATGCACACGGAAGGTTTTTAAAAGAAAGTAAGCGCTCTTTTCCTTCTGCATCGGCTTCTTTATTTAAACTAACGGGGTTGGCCTGGCTTTTTCCTTCATCAAAAATTTTTGCAAAATATTATGCCGGCAATTTGCCTGCTGATACTACCAACAAAGTAGATGCACTTGCCGGCGCATTTATGATGTTGAGTAAAGATGCTATTAATAAAACCAATGGCTTTGATGAAACCTTTTTTATGTATGGTGAAGATATTGACCTGAGCTATCGCATAAAACAAGCCGGGCTTGATAACTATTATTTTGCCGACACCAGCATCATTCATTTTAAAGGAGAGAGTACTCAAAAACAAAGCGCTTCTTATGTTACCCATTTTTATGGTGCAATGAAGTTGTTTGTACAAAAACATTATGCCAATAAAAAAATGCTCTCATTTTTTATGCTACAAGCCATTGCTTTTAGTAGCATCATGGCCAGGATAAAACATACAATTATTTATAATTTTAAAAAGGGCAACCATACATCAGATACAGGCACATTGGCTGTTGTAGGCACAGATGAAGAGTTTAACAGGGCGCTCTCCATTATAAAATTTGCCCAACCGGCGGTAACAATTGCCGGAAGAATTGCCCCTATTGATATAAGTAACGACAAGCTGGCCCCCTCTATGCAAAATGCCTTAATGCTTATTAAAAAAAATAAAATTAATAAGGTTGTTTTTTGCGAAGATGTATTGAGCTTTGAAGCTATTATTCAACTTTTACGTTTTTTTCCAAAAAACATTAGTTATTTATTTTTTGCCAAAAACAGCCAAACTATTATTGGCAGTGGAGATGCCGGGGGCAAGGCAATTATTTATTCTAAAGCTTAAAAAATTACTCTCCGTTTTTTATTGCATTTATTATCATTTCTTTTTTAAAGCCATCCACATTATTAAATGATGTAAATGTAAAAGCTGCAAATTCTAATCTTAATTTTTTTAGAGAAAAGTTTTGTTGTTGTTCACACAAAAAATATTTTTTTTCCATTAAATATTTTGCCAGGTATTGTTGCTCTCCCTGGCCCGGAGTTGGCACCAGTACTGCATTTTTTTGAAGCATTGCCAGATCCATAATGGTGCTGTAGCCTGCCCGGCTAATCACTATACCGGCTTCTGCCATCATTTTATTCAATTCGCCTGCGGGCAAATGGTTTATTATTTTCACTCTTTCATTTTCACAGGGCAATGCAGTAGTTTCTCCCGGCAAGCCTCTTATTAAAAGTACAGGGCAATCAATTTCGTTTATCTGCTTCAATATGATATTTTCAAAAACACTTCGTTGTGGCTCCGGCCCCGATAATGCAATAAGCAGGTTGTCAGTTGGTTTTTCACTTATTTTTTTAAATCTTGATAAAATGCCGATATATTTTACCGGTATTTTGGGCATTTGCAATGGGTGAGATAATTTTCCGGCGAGGTTTAAGGCTCCTTCACAATCCGGCACCCAGCACTGGATGTACTTGTTGATATACCTGTAGTGTATTTTTTGGGCCATCCAATTAAAAAAAGCATTGCCTGTTTCTATATGAAGCTGGTGGGTAATATAATAAGCAGGGATTTTCTTACTGTAAAGTCCAAGCCTGTTGTCGGAAATTACACAATCTATTTTCTCCTGTTCAATAATTTTATCAAGCCACCGGTTTTCATATTTTATAGCTGCCAATATTTTAGGCAACTGTGTCATAATTTTTATAAAAAAACCGGCTTTAGTACGGCTATATTTAATGCCATAGCCTTTTAAAGGCAGCATTTTAAGCAATGGAAACTCTTTTTGTAAAAGGTTGGCGGTAGCCCCCTCTGCCGCTAAAACCACCTCAAATTTTTCAGCAATTAGCGCATTAATTATTGGTACACAACGAGTAGCATGGCCAAGCCCCCAGTCAAGCGGAGCCACTAAAACCCTGTTTGAGGACACTTTTTTGTTAATATTTTGGGCATTGTATAAAATACTACAATATTTATTTGTGAAAATAGTTTAATTTGTAACTCTAAAATTATGCAACGATTTTTTAAAATATCTTCTTTACTTTTACTCTCTGCCTGCCTGATGCTTGCTGGTTGTTCTTCCTCTAAAAAAGGACAATGCGGATGCCCAAATAAACAGGGGATGGTAGGGTATAAGTAAGAAGTGTAAGGTTAATTAAAATTTATAATCCAAAATTTGTATGAACAAATCTAATCGGGATCTTCTCGTAATGTTCAAGCAAGAGCTAATGACGCCACAGGCAATAGAGCATGAGGTAGAAATGTTGCATGAGTTGCTCTTTAGTGTAGAGCGTCTTGACAATGTTGTAAAAGCTCACGAAATTATTGACCTCAATAAGTACAAGCTTATCAGCAAGCATTTTGAAATTAAAACATTTTTGCGCAGGCAGGTTGAAAAACCCTTTGTGTTTTTAAACAATAAAAACTAATGAAGTTTTTGTAAAGCTGCTTTTAGTTTTCCCAACATCTTTGGTATATCTTCTTTTTTACAGCACCCTACACTAAGCCTGTACCAGTTGCTTTGTTTATCTGCCCCAAAGGCATTAAATGGTACTATAGCAAGGCCGGCTTCATTCAAAATATATTCTGTTACATCCTGTTGGTTATTCAATTGGTTTTGCCCTGCTCTTTTTCCGGCAAGGGCTATTTGTATGGTAAGATAAATAGCCGCCTGTGGTGCAATTGCATCTACAGGATGCCCTTCGTTTTTTAATTGAATAAAGCCCTTGTATATTTCCGAAAGCCTGTATGATATTTCTTCTTTAAAATGAGTAAGAAAATTTTGAACTTCCTCTTGTTGAGTTAAAAATTTTGCCACAGCATTTTGCTCTGCCATGGGTGCCCATGCTCCTACATGGCTATTAATGGCTTTCATTTTTGCAATGATTGTTGCAGGGCCCAGCGCCCATCCTACCCTTACACCGGTAGAGGCAAAGGCTTTACTGATACCATCAATAAATATTGTGTACTCCTTCATTTGGGGCCTCAGAGATACCGGGTTGTAATGCCGGGTATCGCCATAGGTCAGCGTCCAGTATATTTGGTCATACATCAGGTATAGTTTTTTTTCGTCCGGCTTCCTTCGCTTATTTTCTTCAATTACCAGGTCGCATATAGCCTCTAATTCTTCTTTTTTAAAAGTAGTGCCAGTGGGGTTTAGCGGGGAACATACCGCTATTAAAGTGGCTTCTTTAATGTGAGGTTTTATTTGTGCCGCTGTAGGCATAAAATTATTTTCTCTTGTAGCCTCTATTTGCACATGTACTGCTTCTGTAAAATGTACATAATGATTATTGTTCCAGCTTGGCACGGGGTATATCACTTTGTCGCCTTTATCTACAATGGCCCGGTACACAGCGTATATAAGCGGCCTGCCTCCTGCTGCAATCAATATTTCATTTGGCTCATAGTGAAGGCCTTCGTTTTTTTCTATAAACCCTGCTACGGCATTTCTTAATACCGCTTCTCCATCAGCAGCAGGGTAGGTGGTATAGCCATCATTATATGCTTTAATAATTTCATTTTTTAAGGCCGTGGGTATGGGAAACTGGCTAGAATCAAAGTCGCCAATAGTGTAATTATAAATCTCTTGCCCCTGGCGAATTTTTTCTTTAATAATGCCTCCAAGTTTTACAATTTCAGAGCCTATCAATGTTTCGGCTAGTACACTTAGTTTCAATGATTCCATAAAAAAAGTTTATATGAATTACCTGCTTATATGTCGGCAAAAGTAACGGTAAGCCTTGTCTTCACAAAACAGTTTGTATAAACGATAACGTTGATATGTTTTAAATAAAAGCAGAATTATTTAAATTTCTATTGCCCAAAATTCATTTTGTAATATTATATTTACTAAAAAACAGCTTTTAATAAATATTTAATAGGCTTTGCTCAAAAAATAAGGGTATTAAAAAATGCTTAATTACATTTGCAATATACCGGCTTTTTTAGCACTATATTATTTACAAGTCCAGCAATTACTATGTTTAATTTAATACTCTTTGGCCCTCCGGGCAGCGGTAAAGGAACTCAAAGCGAAAAACTTATTTCAAGATATGGTTTACGCCATCTTAGTACCGGCGATTTGCTTCGCTCAGAAATTAGCAAACAAACATCTTTAGGCCTTGCAGCAAAAAATTTTATGGATAAGGGCCAGTTGGTACCAGATGAAGTTGTAATAGGTATGATAAGCTCAAGCCTTGACGAAAACCCCGACGCTAAAGGTTTTTTATTTGACGGCTTTCCCCGTACCTCGGCACAGGCAGAGGCTCTTGATAAACTTTTACAATTAAAAAAACAACAGATTGCTGTAATGCTGGCATTAGATGTAAGCGAAGAAGAATTGGTGAAAAGGTTAATTAAACGAGGTGAAACAAGTGGCCGAAGCGATGACACCAATGAGCAGATTATAAGGGCCCGTATTAACGAATACCGGTCAAAAACTGCAATGGTAGCAGATTATTACAGCCAATTTAATAAAGTGGTAATGGTAAAAGGCGAAGGAAGCATTGATGAAATTTTTGAAAGCCTTTGCAGGGAAATAGATAGCAGGTTATAAACCGTTTTTTAAAAATAGAAACATTCAATCCACCGCATGATGAATCAGGAAAAATTTAATTTTATCAAAAGCGGCATGTTTGAAGTATTGCCAAAACTTAACAGTGATACTCCTGCCAAATGGGGTAAGATGAATGCCCAACAAATGTTAGAGCATGTAACCGCCTTCTTTTATGTATCTACAGAAAAAATACAATTTCCGCTTGTAACTCCCGAGGAACATTTACCTAAATACAGGGAATTTTTATACAGTGATAAAGAATTTAGAGAAAATACAAAAGCCCCACTTACTGTTTTAGGAGAAGACCCGCTCCCTCTGGCACAGCCAACATTTTCTATTGCTATCGAAAAACTACAAAAGGCTGTCCACTATTTTTTCACCTATTTTGAAAATTCACCCGGCAAAACAACAATACACCCGGTGTTTGGTGCATTAACTTTTGATGAATGGGTATTGCTGCATTATAAACATGTAACACACCATTTCAAACAGTTTGGCCTCATGTAACATTTTAGCTTGCATTAACTGTATTTTTAAGAAGATCCACTCTGCTGACGTTTTTCAGCAACAACTTAAATTTTCAATAATGCTTTTCTTTTCATTTTATATTAGGAAAAAATAATCCTTTCATTGCTTAGCTTTGTCTGAATAAATAGTATCATGCAAAAATTAGGAAATTTTGTAACGGGAAAATGGATAGAAGGAGAGGGATTGGGTCAGCAACTGTATCATGCAGTATCCGGAAAACCCATTGCTACTGCCACTACGGAGGGTATTGACTTTGAAGCTGTATTAAATTATGCAAGGCAAACAGGTAACCCTGCTTTGCGTAAAATGACGTTTCAGCAAAGAGGCAGAATGTTGCGTGTACTTGCATTGCACCTAATGAGCAAAAAGGAAAAATTTTATGAAATTAGTTATCAAACCGGCGCCACTAAACTAGATAGTTGGATAGATATTGAAGGAGGGATTGGCAATTTATTTACTAATGCCTCACTTAGGCGTAAGCTGCCTGATGAGACCTTTTGCCTTGATGGCGACCCAATAAACCTAAGCAAAGGAAATACATTTATGGGCCATCATTTGCTGGTGCCAAAAGAAGGGACGGCCATACATATCAATGCCTACAATTTTCCGGTGTGGGGCATGCTCGAAAAAATAGCGGTAAACTTACTGGCAGGCGTACCCGCAGTTGTAAAACCTGCTACCGTTACAAGCTTTCTTACAGAAGCGGTAGTAAGAGAAATTATTGCCTCCGGAATATTGCCCCCGGGCGCATTACAGCTCATTTGTGGTAGCGCCGGCAATCTTTTATCATTTGCCCAATCTCAGGATATTGTGACTTTTACCGGCTCTGCTTCTACCGGATTGCTATTAAAATCGCACCCTGTTATTTTGAGCAACAATGTACCATTTACAATGGAGGCCGATTCTTTAAACTGTATCATTTTAGGAACTGATATTACCCCTGCAATGCCTGAGTGGGATATTTTTATTAAAGAAGTAAAAAAAGAAATGACCGTAAAGGCCGGGCAAAAGTGTACTGCCATTAGAAGAATTTTTGTACCGGAAAATACTTTGGAAGAAGTACAAAATGCGCTTAAAGCAGCCTTAGAAAAAACTATCATTGGCAACCCTCTCAACGAAAAAGTAAAAATGGGCTCATTGGCCGGCCTGCAGCAAAGAGAAGAAGTGTATGGCCAGGTGCAAAAATTATTGGCTACTTCACAAATTATTTACGGCGCTTTAGACAGCGTAGAGGTGCTGGATGCCGATGCTACAACAGGAGCTTTTATGTCGCCACTTTTATTGTGTAACAGCAAGCCTTTTGCAAACGATACATCGCATAGTATTGAAGCATTTGGGCCCGTTAGCACTTTAATGCCTTATAAACACATAGAAGATGCCATTGCGCTAAGTAAAATGGGAAAGGGCAGCTTGTGTACAACAATTGTTACGGCTGATAGGTCTATAGCAAAACAATATGTAATCGGCGCCGCCACACATCACGGCAGGATATTGATTTTAAATAATGAATGTGCTAAAGAAAGTACCGGGCATGGCTCTCCATTGCCCATGCTGGTACATGGCGGGCCTGGTAGGGCAGGTGGGGGCGAAGAAATGGGCGGGCTGCGGGGTATAAAACATTATTTGCAACGTACAGCCATACAAGGCTCACCTACCATGCTTACCGCTATTACAAATGTTTTTCAGCCAAATGCTAAGGGTAATATTGACTCGGTACATCCTTTTAAAAAATATTTTGAAGATCTGAAAATAGGAGACCAGCTTATTACTTCCAAAAGGCTAATTACATCTGAAGACATTGATACATTTGCTGCTTTAAGTGGCGATAAGTTTTATGCCCACTTAAAAGAAACTGATTTTAATAACACTATGTTTGAAGGGCAGGTAGCACACGGATATTTTATAATGAGCGCTGCAGCAGGTTTGTTTGTAGATAGTTTTGAAAAAAATCCCGTGCTACTGAATTATGGAATTGATGAACTTCGTTTTACAAAACCCGTTTACCCGGGCACATCTATTTATGTACGCTTTACCTGCAAAGAAAAAACTGCACAGGAAACCAAAGAGCGCAACCCAGATATAGAATTTGTAAAAGGGCAGGATATACCAAAAGGTATTGTAAAATGGCTGGTGGAAATATTTGATGATACGGATGAAATAACAGGTGTGGCAACAATATTAACAATGGTACAAATGAAAAATAAATTAAACGCTTAATAGGTATGATACACGAAATACAAAACGGGTATGTAAAATCTGAAACCCATGCAGGCATTACTACTATAGAATTTTTTCATCCGCAAAGCAATTCTTTGCCGGGAAAAATTTTAGAAACACTTGCCAAAGAAATTCATTTTGCAGGTACCCATTCCGAAACAAAAGTAGTGATATTAAAAAGCGGGGGTGATAAAGCATTTTGCGCAGGCGCATCATTTGAAGAGTTAGCCTCCATAAAAACAGAAAAAGAAGGCCTTCATTTTTTTAGCGGCTTTGCACATGTAATAAATGCCATGCGCAAGTGCCCCAAGTTTATCATAGTAAGGGTGCAGGGCAAATGTGTGGGCGGAGGTGTAGGCCTTGCTGCAGCAGCCGATTACGCCATTGCAACTACAGGTGCAGATATCAAACTAAGCGAACTGTCAATTGGTATTGGGCCCTTTGTAGTAGGCCCTGTGGTAGAGAGAAAAATAGGAACCGCCCCCTTTATGGCATTATCTATTGATGCCACTATGTGGCGTAATAGCGATTGGGCCAAAAAGAAAGGCCTGTATGCAGAAGTGCATGAAAATATTTCAAACATGGACGAGTTTGTATCCCGGCTGGCAAACTCACTCTCTCACTCAAACCCCGAAGCTATGGCTGCACTTAAAAAAAATTTTTGGGAACATACTTCGCACTGGGACACCCTGCTTACAGAAAGAGCTGCCATTAGCGGCAAATTAGTTCTAAGCAATTTTACCAAAGAAGCTATTCAGAAATTTAAACAGAAATAAATTTCACTCAAATTTTATCTGAAAAAAACATCTTACTTAAACAGTAGTTTACAAATTACAATTGAGCAACTCTCTATTAGTTAAAATCATAAATTCGGTGTGCATCCGGAAAAAATATATGATTAAACGCCCCTACTAATTTTTCTTTCCAGGTATTGTTTTGTAGTGGCCTGTTTTCTATGTACTCTGCCTGCATAATCTTCATTTTTACAAGTACCAGGCGGGTAGAGGTAGATTTGCTATAATTACTTACTGTAATAAAATCGCCTTTATCGTCTTCTACAATCATAGCTTTACCACTGAGGCGTATGCGGCAATCTGTACCTTTTTTATAATAATCAAGATAGGCGTAAAAAGATTTGTCAATGTTCTTGGCATAGTCGCCGGAACATGAGGTTAAAAACCACACAAATCCTTCGTCTTCTACTTTAAGTGTTTCAATAATATTGTTGGGAAGTTGCAATTCAGAATTCATTTCTGATTTGAATAAGGCTATTTTAATATCCTTAATTTTTTCTTGTAAAAATGCCAGGTTTGCGTCAAGGTGTTGCATAAAAAAATATTTATGGTTATAGTTTAATATTCAAAGGGTAAACCATAGAATAGTAGATACGAGAATTTTTACAAAGAAGATTGGAAAGGTTTTTTGGGGGCTTTTCGCAGAGGAGGTACCGCTGTTGCTGTAGGATAATTAGTTGGACAGTCTTATGAATAATTTTGCTGCATTGCTGCAATAAAACTATTTATTACTTTAAATGCTGATATAAATATAAAAGAAACATTTGTTATTCAAATACTAATATCTCCAAAATTTTTTCACATACGTAAATATACGTATTGGCTTTAGCCAAAATAACCAAGTAGTTTCAACTAAACCAGTATCGTCAAAAGAAAATCATACTTATAGCGCTGCTATCAAGGCGGTCCATCCGGTTTGATGCGATGCGCCCAGGCCACGGCTTGTTTCTCCATCAAAAAATTCAAAAAACTGTAAAAGGTTTTTGTTTTCTTCTTTTTTATAAAACCAATTATAATTTCCAAACACAGGCAATTCTCCGTGTTCATCTCTACTGTATTTTAAAAAAATAATTTTTTTAAGCTCATCAGATATTTGTTGAAGCGTTAAATTATTACCGGAGCCTTTTGGAAATTCTATTTGCAGGCTGTCGCCAAAAAACTGTCCATACTTTTGCAATGATTTTATAAAGAGATAATTAATCGGAATCCATACCGGGCCACGCCAATTAGAGTTGCCACCATATAATCCCGATGTAGCGTCGGCAGGGTCATACTCAATTTTATACTCTGTACCTTCTAAGTTTAATGAATAAGGGTTTTCTAAATAATATTTTGATAAAGAGCGAATGCCACCCGGTGCCAAAAACTCTGCAGTATCAAAAAATCGGTGCAGCAACATCATCAGCCGGTCTTTTTGTACCAGCGATAATAAAATATCATTCTTACTACTATTTTCTTCAGATGGCAAAAATTTATTATTTGCTTTTCGGTAATCTTTAAACCAGCTCATCCTTTTTTTAAAGTCGGTTAATTTATGAAGGCGGCTTTCGTCAATCACCGATACAGCAAACAAAGGAATAAGCCCCACTATAGATCTCACTTTTAAAGGAAATGTAATATTGCCACTTATTGATAATACATCATAAAAAAAATTGTCTTCATCGTTCCACAATCCAAGCTCATTTAGTGCGGCAGCAATAATCACAAAATGCTCATAAAATTTTGTAGCGGTATCTTCAAAAGCATTGTCATTCATGGCTATTTCAATGGCCATATCCATCATATTCAAAGCATACATACCCATCCAGCTTGTACCATCTGTTTGTTCTAAAATAATATGATTGCCCAAGGGCATATTGCGGTTAAAAAGCCCAATATTATCCAGACCTAAAAAACCCCCTTCAAAAATATTATTACCATTAGCGTCTTTCCTGTTTACCCACCAGGTAAAATTGATGATCAGTTTTTGAAAAATTCTTTTTAAAAAATCCATATCAGCCATCCCGGTATTTTCATGCTCTATTCTATACACTTCCAGCGCAGCAAAAGCATGTACCGGGGGGTTCACATCATTAAAATCCCATTCGTATGCAGGTAGCTGTCCATCGGGGCTCATATACCATTCACGCATCAGCACTATCAACTGGTTTTTTGCAAACACAGGGTCTATATGAGCCATGGCAATGGCATGAAAAGCAGCGTCCCATGTAGCATACCAGGGATACTCCCATTTATCCGGCATTGAAATAATGTCCTGATTTTTTAGCGTTTTCCAATTACTGTTTCTTCCACTCATTCGCTCGTTATATGCGGGGCTAATACCATCAGTGTGGTCAAGCCAGCGCTCCACATCATAGTGATAGTATTGTTTGCTCCACAATAATCCATGCAGGGCCTGCCGCTTTATGCCTGCTACCTCGGCATCACTATCTTTTATTACCGATGCAAAAAACTCATCCGCTTCCTTTTTTCTTTGGCTAAATATATTTTCAAAACCAGGCTCAAAACTCTGTTGCAAATTTTTATTGGTAAGCCGTAGGTAAATACAGGTAGCATCTCCTGCTGCAATATTTTTTTTATATAGCGGAGAGCACTTTGTTCCATTCTTTTTTTTCCTGAGGGTATCGGTATTTTTATTTTCAATCAAGGCATCGTTAAATGCATCTTTTACAACATCGGTAATATTGGGCTTGCCAAAAAGCTTTTCATTATTGGTTTCGTTTTCTGTAAACCATACCTCATCAGCCTTTTCAAAATATAAAAAATACTCCCCCATCCGCTCGTGTACAATTTTTACAGCCGTATCTGTATGCAAACTTATATCCGGCCTTTGTTGCATACCATCATACTGCCAGCGATTATAAAACCATACTGTGGGCAATAGCACTATTGGCGCCGCTTCTGTGCCCCTGTTTATAATTTCTATTTTAATAAAAATATCTTCGCTATCTGCTTTTGCATATTCAATAAATACATCAAAATATTTATTTTGTTTAAATACATCCGTATCCAATATTTCATATTCCGGCTCCTCTCTGCTTCTTTGCCCGTTTACTTCTACCAGTTCGTTGTACGGAAAAGCGTCTTGCGGATATTTATACAAATACTTCATGTAATAATGAGAAGGCAAATTATCGAGATGGTAGTACAACTCTTTTACATCTTCTCCGTGGTTACCTTCTCCATTGGCAAGGCCAAATAAGCGCTCTTTAATAATGGGGTCTTTACCATTCCACAGGGCAATGCTAAAGCAAATATTTTGCTGATAATCGCAAATACCGGCAATGCCATCTTCGCCCCAAATGTAGGCCCGGCTTCGGGCGTGGTCATGCGTAAAATACGTCCATGCGTTACCGTTAGCGCTGTAATCTTCCCGTACGGTGCCCCATTGGCGCTCCGCAAGGTAGCTGCCCCATTTTTCAAGCGGTATCTCTTTAGTGGCATTTATATTTAAGCGCTGCTGCTCTGCTGATAATGTTGTACTCATATCTAAGGGTGTTTATCAAAGTTACACAACCATTTATAAGTATCAACTTATATGATTGTATAGAATACATTGTTTGGCAATAAGCCGCATACAATAATCAACATGAGCTGCCACTATCCGCTATACCTTCGGTGCCGCTGCTATTGGCCTGCTCATCGGCATTTAAGCCATACCCGGCAAGCATCAGTAGTGTATTAAATATTTCAAATACATTTTAGTTGCAATTCATTAACCAACCTTTGGCCAATATTTAATAGATTTACCTTTACATAATAAAATACATTATTGTATGAATGAAGATGCCGGAAAGATACTTTCAATTGACATTGGCGGTTCGCATATAAAAGCAAGCGTATTAAGCGCCGAAGGAAAATTATTAATGGATTATGAAAAGCTGGTAACTCCATCGCCAGCCACACCGTCGAGTGTAATAAAAACAATACAAACCCTTGTAAAAAATTTTATGCCTTACGATAAAATAGCATCCGGTTTTCCGGGCTATGTAAAAGAAGGCGTAGTTTACACCGCCCCCAACCTTGATGCTAAAAGCTGGCAAAAAATTGCCTTTGCCGATATGCTACAACAGGCTTTGGGCAAGCCGGCAAAAGTTATAAACGATGCCGATATGCTGGGGCTGGGCGTAGTAAGCGGAAAAGGTATAGAAATGATGCTTACACTGGGTACCGGCTTTGGAACATCGCTTTTTAAAAACGGCATTCTTTTGCCTCATTTAGAAATTGCCCATCATCCCATCACTTCTAAAAACACTTATGATACTTACATTGGTCAAAAGGCTTTAGAAACAAAGGGAGTAAAAAAATGGAATATACGGCTTCAAAAAATTATCGGAATTTTAAAAACTGTTTTCAATTACGACACTTTATATATTGGCGGTGGCAATGCACGCATTATAAATTTTAAATTAGACAGCAATATAAAAGTTGTTACCAACCTCGATGGTATTGATGGCGGCGCCAAATTGTGGGCACAGGGCGAGTTAAAGTAAAAAATAATCCGGGAAATTGTTGTTCCTTTTTTAATTGATAAAGATTATCAGCAGCTTTTAAGTGCATACCATATAATAAAAAAAATAATCACGGTGCTTAAGCATCCGCCTCCTAATTTTTTGGCGCCGTAGGCGGCTATTAAGCCTCTTACCAATTTATTCATCTTTATTTAGTTTGTATTGTTGCTAAAAATGATAAGCGGCAATAAAATTGGCAAAGCCGTTGCTAATTTTATGAAGCAAACTTATCTATCAAATTTAAAGAAATATGTATGAAAAAAATATTAGGCATAGCCTTTATGGCAGCCACATTAATTAGCGGGTACCAGGCAAATGCCCAAACCAATATGGATAAAAAAATGCCTGAAGACAAAAGCAAAAGGCCAAGTCCCCCGGCTACCGTGAAGGAAACTATCAAAAGCGGCGCTACTATTACAATTAATTATAGCCAACCTGCAGTAAAAGGCCGAACCATTGGTAAAGACCTTGAGCCAATGGATGGAAAAGTATGGCGTACCGGCGCCAATGAAGCTACTGTATTTGAAACAGATAAAAATGTAACAATAGATGGGCAAAGCCTACCGGCCGGCAAATATGCTTTCTTCACTATTTTTAATAATGAAGAGGTTACTTTAATTTTTAATAAAGTGTATAATCAGTGGGGGGCATTTAAATATTCGCAGGCCGAAGATCAGCTTAGGGTGAACACAAAACTAAAAGAAGAAAAAAAGGCTACAGAAAGGCTCACATTCACCATTAGCAAAAAGGGTAAAGTAAATTTACTGTGGGGCACAAAAAATGTTTCTTTTGAAGTAAAATAATTTTTTACCGCTTTTAATATCAGCCTCCAATTGGGGGCTTTTTTTATTCCTGTTTATAAAGTAGATGGTATAAACTTCATAGAGATAGAGTTTACACAATGCCGGGTATTTTTTGCCGTAAATCTTTCTCCGGTAAATACATGGCCCAGGTGAGCATCGCAATGAGCACACACAATTTCTATGCGCCTGCCATCAGCATCCGGCAACTTTTTTATAGCGCCGGGTATTTCATCATCAAAACTTGGCCATCCGCAATGGCTTTCAAATTTATCTTCTGAGCGATAAAGCGGAGTATTGCAACGCCTGCATACATAGGTGCCGGCCTCTTTATTGTTGGTATATTCGCCTGTAAAGGGCATTTCTGTGCCTTTGTGTACTATTACATATTCTTCTTTGGCTGTTAATTTATTAAATTCCATCTTACTTCTTTTTGTACAATTTACGTAGCAAAATAATTGCCGGATTTTATTTTAACCTTCAGGTTGTGACTTACGCTTTACCAACAACAACCAATCGCTGCCAATAGGCAGGTAACCATAATCATAGCAAAAGGAGTATTGATCTCCTTTTTTATTAGTATAAACATGCGTTAGGTATTTGAATTGAAAGCCCTGCTCCAATAATTTTTCTTTTCTCACTTTAGTAGTTTCTTCTCCGGGTGGTAAATTGCTTTCTAAAATCCGTCTGTTTTTTCCAAGGGCATTATTAATGTTTCTAACCAGGTTTATGCTGGCAGATTTTAGCCTGTTGTTATAATTATTGCGGCAATAATCATCACAAAATTTTTTATCTGTACGGCCTTTTACAATTTTGCCGCAGGCAAGGCAATTGCGGTTTGTAGATTCGCTCATATAGGTACTTGTTGGTTTTCAGGTCAAAAGTTAAGTGTTTTTTATCTTAAAACAAGCGCTTACAAACGGTTATATACAACTATAAACGATTAAAATACGAGTACCCCTTTTTGGCAACTGCATCTTTGCATTGTTGATACGGTAATGGCGCCGTTACCTGTTTGACTGAAATATTAATTATTCATTTTAAAAATTTACAGCTATGTACGCATTAAAAAACAAAGTTCAATTGATTGGAAATTTAGGCAACGCACCGGAAGTACGCAATACAGAAAGCGGAAAAAAGCTGGTACGTTTTTCAGTAGCAACCAACGAAACTTACCGAAATGGCAAGGGCGAAAAAATAACAGAAACCCAATGGCACAATATTATTGCCTGGGGCAAGCTGGCCGATATTGCTGAAAAATATTTGGTAAAAGGCACTGAAGTTGCCATTGATGGCAAGCTGATGAGCAGGAGCTATACCGATAAAGAAGGCAATAAAAAATTTGTAACAGAAATTCAGGTGAATGAAATACTGATGCTGAGCAAGGCCTCTGCATAGGTATAAAAAACATGAACACGGGTGGCTTTTACAGGGCTGCCTGTGTTCTTTATTAATATGAAATATCTTCCACTAAATTTGTGCAATGGAAACACCGGATGAAGAAAATATTGTATTTAAAACTGCGGCCAGCTTTATTAATAATACCAATCACCCTGTTTTTTTAACTGGTAAAGCCGGTACAGGTAAAACCACCTTTTTAAAATATATCAGGCAAAATACCGGTAAAAACACCGCAGTAGTAGCCCCTACGGGAGTTGCGGCCATCAATGCCGGCGGCACTACTATACATTCATTTTTTCAAATACCATTTGGCCCATTTATTCCGGGCAATAGCGGAGGCTGGGGCAAAGGAAGCGAAGCAAATGATACGCACAACCTCATTAGCAAACTAAAGCTAAGTAGAGAAAGATTAGAAGTAATGCAGCAATTGGAGCTTTTAATTATAGATGAAATAAGTATGGTGCGCTGCGATTTGCTGGATGCAATTGATACCATATTGAGGCATGTACGCAACAGGTATTTAAAACCTTTTGGCGGGGTGCAGGTTTTGTATATCGGTGATATGTACCAATTGCCCCCTGTTGCACAAAATGACTGGCCTATATTAAAAGAATATTATGCCAGTGAATTTTTCTTTAGCAGTAAAGTGTGTGTACAATATCCGCCGGTATATATTGAGCTTAAAAAAGTGTATCGCCAATCTGATCCCCATTTTATAGAATTATTAAACCAGGTGAGAAACAACGAAATGGAAAATGGCGGATATGAACAATTGCATAGCCGGTATTTGCCTCAATTATTACAACAAAAAAATGCGGATAC
>JAFDXD010000155.1 GCA_018268135.1 Bacteroidota bacterium | reverse complement strand
TATTCTATTTTTCGAAAAACCATTTCCATAAAAATAGTTTGGGGGCAGGCCCATCCGCAAAATATACGGCCAAATACTACCGTAAATAAAATAATGAATACCATGAAAGTGAGAAACCCGATTGCGAAGATGAAAAAGTCTTGTGGCCAAAAGACCATACCGAATAAGATAAATTTACGCTCAATAATATTGAACATAAATAAAGGGGCATCATTTACTTTAATAAATGGCAGGGTAAAAAAGACTATCAGGTAACCTATGCTAAACCAGGTTCTTAAATTATACAGCCTTCCTTTTGGTTTTTTGGGAGTAATAAAATTACGTTTACCCTCTTTCGTTACGGTAGAAAAAGTATCCCGAAAAGCTTCCTGATTTATGATATTGGTTTCGTCCATTTATTATTTTTTTACAGATGATGAATCTGTTTTTCCTGTTGTTGCATCGTCAAATTCTTCGCCCTGTGGCTCTTTGGGTGTAGCAGGTTTGGTGCCCTTTAATGATTTTACAAAACTTGCCAAGTAGCTTATTTCTTTTGGAGAAAATTTATCATTCCAGGCAGGCATTCCTTTGTCGGGATAGCCAGAAAATATGGAATGATATACATCATTTAATGAGCCTTTGTGCAGCCAGTATTTATCTGTAAGGTTAGGGCCTACCATACCACCACCGTCTTTTAAATGGCAGGCGGCGCAATTGGCTTCAAATAATGTTTGCCCGGCTTTAATACCATCTGCATCGGCCATGGGCACATTGTTTTCATCAATTTTATCTTTGTTTTTTTCCTGGTAAAGTTCTTTTTCAATTTTTGCTTTAGCCATTTCTGCATTGTACTCCTGCACCGGGTTTAAGCCTGTGCCCAATACATGAAAATTGAGCAGGTACACTACTGCTACACCAATGGTAATATAAAATCCATATTTCCACCAGGGTGGCAGGGAATTGTCTAATTCTCTTATGCCATCATAATCGTGGTCTAACATGATATCTTCTTCCTGCTCTACGGCTACTGCTTTTGTGAAAAGTTTTTTATCAAGTTTTTTCCAAAATGTTGCATACTTAGAAACCCGTTTTGCACTTACTGCTTTTTTAGGAACCAATTCGCTATAAATTCTACTGATAGAAAATGCGAGGAAGAGAATGACAACTACTTCAGTAGAAAGAATTGTAATAAAAAAATAATACGTGGTTTTAGATAAGCCACCATAATTAGCAATAGTTTTTACTACCGGAGCAGAAGCATCCTGTGCATGGCCCACTTGCGATAATAAGGATAAGCCAAATAATAATAACAGGGTAGGCAGTGTTTTATCTTTTTTATTTTTATCTAATAACTGCCTGCCTACTGTAGTTAATACACGCCCCATTCCCCAAATGATGAATGCCAGCACTACAATCATGATAACCATCAAAATGGCGAGCTGGTTATAACCAGTTACAGTGGTAGTAGCGGCGGCTTTAGTATCCTGAGCGGCGAGGCCAGCGCAAATGCACATAGCCATTGCTGTAAGTGCAATTTTATTTTTTATAAAAGTTATTGGCATACGCTATTAAATTAAAAGGTTGAGTTTGTGGTTTCAGTTGTATCAAAAGGCAGGGCAGATAATTCTTCTACTTTTTCTTTCTTCATTTTTTTTACCATTACTATTAATAAAACGAAGAATAAGAAAAATATCAACAGAGATATCATTGGGTAAATGTTAGCGCTGCTTATCTTTTCGGCATATTGTTGTATGAATTTGAACATGGTTTATTTATTGTTAGATGAAGTTTCTGATTTTGAAATATCTTTTCCCAGGCGTTGAACGTAAGCGATGAGCGCTATCACTTCCCTGTTGGCAGGTACTTCTATCCCTTCTATTTTCAGGTTTATCCTAATACTGTTTGCTTGAGTCATCAAGTCTTTATTTGCCTGATTTTCGTATCCTTTTTCATAAGGTACACCCAACGTACGCATAGCATTAATTTTTGCAGCGGTATTAGAAGTGTCTAATTTTTGAGTAATTAAAAATGGATATGCAGGCATTACAGAACCTTCGCTCATAGAGGATGGCTCTCTGAAATGGCGGAAATGCCATCCATCAGATTTCTTTAAATTTCCTGTACCTTCTCTTGCCAGATCGGGCCCGGTTCTTTTACTTCCCCATTGAAACGGATGATCGTACACAAACTCTCCGGCTTTTGAATACTCTCCATATCTTTCTGTTTCATCTCTAAATGGCCTTATCATTTGTGAGTGGCATACATAGCATCCTTCTCTTACATACAAATCTCTTCCCTGCAACTCTAATGGGGTGTATGGTTTTACACTACTGATGGTAGGCACATTAGATTTTATAAGAAATGTTGGAATCATTTCAATCATACCTCCAATCAAAATAACGATGAGGCTTAGCAGCATTAGGCGTATGGGCTTTCTTTCAATTACTCTATGCCAATGCTCTCCTTTATGCTTTACATATTCTTTTGCAAGTGGAGCTGCTTCTGCTTCTTCATTTGCAACCAGCTTACCTTGTTTTACGGTTTTATAAATATTATAGAACATGATAACTACACCAGCCAAATAAAGCGTGCCTCCCAATGAACGTAGGGCATAAAAAGGTTTCATGTAGGTTACCGTTTCTAAAAAAGTATATTTTAGCTGGCCGGCTTCAGTAAATTGTTTCCACATAAGGCTTTGCTGAATACCTGCCCAATACATTGGTATGGCATAAAATAAAATACCAAGTGTGGCGAGCCAAAAATGATTGCTGGCTAATTTTTTTGAATATAAAGTGGTATTGAAAATACGTGGAATGAGCCAATACAACACACCAAAGGTGAGCATGCCATTCCAGCCCAATGCGCCTACGTGTACATGTGCTATAATCCAATCTGTATAATGCGATATAGCGCTTACACTTTTTAAAGACAGCATGGGGCCTTCAAAAGTAGCCATACCATAGGCTGTTACAGCCACCACCATAAATTTTAAAATTACATCATCTCTTACCCTGTCCCATGCACCTCTTAATGTAAGCAAACCATTTATCATACCACCCCAGCTTGGAAAGAGAAGCATTACTGAAAATACTACCCCAAGCGACTGAGCCCAGTTTGGTAAGGCGGTATAAAGCAGGTGATGCGGCCCGGCCCAGATATATAAAAATATAAGCGACCAAAAATGTATGATTGATAACCTGTAAGAATATACAGGACGATTAGCAGCCTTTGGCAGAAAATAATACATTAAACCGAGGTAAGGTGTGGTAAGAAAAAATGCAACCGCATTATGGCCATACCACCATTGCACTAATGCATCTTGCACACCTGCATA
Source organism: Bacteroidota bacterium (assembly GCA_018268135.1). Classification (GTDB taxonomy): domain Bacteria; phylum Bacteroidota; class Bacteroidia; order Chitinophagales; family Chitinophagaceae; genus Ferruginibacter. The sequence goes on along the minus strand of JAFDXD010000155.1, from coordinate 3,498 downwards.
CCAACTGTAACTTTGCAGCCAACTGTAAGGTAACTGGCCTGACCGTACAATATGCAAAACTGCTACCGTAACAAATGTGGCAATGTAAAACCAAATGGCAACGTATAAATGTTTTTGTCTTCGTTTAATAATGGTGCCAAACATATTCCATCCAAAAATTACCCAAATGATGGTGATGGCTACATCGATGGGCCAAATCAACTCTGCATACTCTGCACCTTGTGTTAATCCAATAGGTAATGTAATGGCGGCGGCTACAATAATGAGTTGCCAACCCCAAAAATGGATATAGCTAAGTTTGTCGCTATACATCCTGGCTTTGCAAAGACGTTGTAATGAATAATAAACACCCATAAAAATACCATTGCCCACAAAAGCAAAAATTACAGCATTAGTGTGTAATGGCCTTAGTCGTCCAAAACCTGCATATTGTATAAAGTTCATCTGAGGAAAAACCAGCTCCAGCGCTACCCACAAGCCTACCAGCATTCCTACCGCCCCCCATACAATAGTGGCATACGCAAAGTTTTTTACAATACGATTGTCATAATAAAATTTTTCTACCTGCATATTAATTTTTGGTTTGAGTTATTTTTTTAGAAGTTGAATTATTTTCTGTTTTTATTTTATCATCAAATAGCATTCTTAGGGAAGGGGTGAAGTCATCGTCGTACTGCCCGTTTTTTACACTCCATAAAAAAGCGGCTAAAAAGCTGCCAGCTACCAGTATGCTGATGCCTATTAAAATAAATAGTGCGTTCAAGAGTGATTTGTTTTAATAATTTTCAAAAATAGTTTTGAGAAAAACTGTAGAGAATGATGAGTGTCAAAAAGAAATATGATTTTTATCAGTTAGGCGTTATAAGCCTTTTTTATGAGCTACTACAGTAGTAAGCAGGTACACCAATACTATAATACTGATGCTGCTTGCGGGCATAAGGATAGCGGCTACCAATGGTGAAAGCTTGCCCTGTACTGCAAAATAAAGCCCTACTGCATTGTATATAATTGATAAAATAAAGCTGGCAGCTACAATTTTTTTGCCTGACCTGGCAAAGCTGATAAATTTATCGAGCAGCGTTACCTGGCCACCATCAATAATGGCATCACTTGCCGGTGAAAACCTGGCAGAGTTATCGCTTACAGCAATGCCAACATTGCTTTGCATTAGGGCGCCGGCATCATTTAGCCCATCGCCCACCATCAATACATTTTGATTGTTTTGTTGCAGAGATTTTATAAAGTCTAATTTTTGTTGTGGCGATTGATGAAAGTACAATGCTGTTTGCGATCCAAAAATTTTCACCAGATTTTCTTTTTCTGAATTATTGTCGCCAGATAGGATGTAAGGGGTTACATTTTCTTCCTGTAAACCTTTTACGAGTGGTGTAATACCATCTCTGTATTGTTGCTGTACTTTAAATTTTCCAAAATAATTTTCATTTATCATCAGATGTATTGAAGTGCCAGTATCTGCAATACTTTCATCGTTTTTAATAAAAGATGATGAGCCTATTTTGATGCTGTTATTATTAATGGTAGCCTGTAGCCCTAAATTGGGATACTCTTCAAAAGATGTTAGTTGCCAATTGCTTTTTGTATCCATACAAAGGGAGGTAGCTACCAGCTTGCTTAATGGGTGTGTAGATTGTTGTGCAGCAAATTGTACCATCCCTTGTTGCTGAATGGAGATAGGTTTTCCCTCATACTCTATAATGGCATTGTGAGATTGTGTAAGAGTCCCTGTTTTATCAAATACTACTGCATTTATTTTAGAAAGCGCATTAATGATACCGGCATTTTTCAAGAAAAATTTATTACGGCCAAAAATGCGTAACATATTTCCATAAGTAAATGTGGCAGAAAGCAATAATGAACAGGGGCAGGCTACTATGAGTACAGCAGTAACTGCCGGTAAAATTTTTAAAGGATTTACAAGCCACCAGTATATTAAAGTACAACCGGCTATGGCAAATAATACTATTGTAAAGTACCTGCTCCAGGGATGAATAAATGAATTATCCTCCTTTTTTTTATCCCTGAAAATATCATTGTTCCATAATTGGGTAATATAACTTTGAGAAACATCCTTTAATACAGTAAGCTCAATATTACTGCCCGATTGTTTGCCCCCGGCATAAATTATCTCGCCTTTATTTTTTTGAACAGGCGTATTCTCACCACTTACAAAGCTGTAATCAATATTGGCAGCACCCTTTACCAATACGGCATCTGCCGGTATCATTTCATCATTTCTAATGATAATACGATAGTTTTTTTGCAACTGTGTAATAGGAATATTTTTTTCTACTCCGGCATCTATAACAGTTACGCCTAACGGAAAATAGGAGCGGTAATCCCTGTCGAATGAAAATGAATCATAGGTTTTGTTTTGAAACCAACGACCCACCAGCATAAAAAATATGATGCCTGTGCCAGAGTCGAGATACCCGCTGCCAGTGCCGCTTATTATTTCATAATAGCTTCTTATAAAAGTTACTACTATTGCCAATGCAATGGGGAGGTCAATATTTAAAAACCTTTGCTGCAAGCCTTTCCAGGCTGATATAAAAATACCTGATGCACTATAAAAAAGAGTAGGTAATGACAGGCCAACTATTATCCAGGCAAATGTTTTTCTTAAAATTATTTCATCTATTTGGCCTCCGGAAAAATATTCTGGAAAGCTCAGCATCATAATATTTGAAAAGCAAAAGCCTGCTACCCCAATTTTAAAAATCTGCTGACGGTTGTAAGAACCGGATTTTTTTGCACTTACATCCTTTAGGCTTATTACAGGCTCGTAGCCTGTAAATGCTAGCAACTCTACTACTTTTCTTAAAGTTGTTTCTTTAGGATTGTAAATAATAAAAATTTGTTTTTTTTGAAAATTTACCTGCGATTGTTTTACTCCAACATTAATACGGTGCAGGTTTTCGAGCAGGTACACACATGAAGAGCAGTGCATTTGCGGAATAGAAAATGTAATATTTACCTGCTCCGGGCTATTAAATTGTACCAGTTTGTGAAATGTGGCTTCATCATCAAGGTAGCCAAATTTTTCTGATACAAATTTCCCTTTTGCTTTTAAGCCGGGTGTTGCATCTAAATCATAATAACTGCAAAGATTATTTTCATTCAATAATAAATATACCTGTTTGCATCCCTGGCAACAAAAGTAATGTGCTTCCTCTTGTATGGTTAGGTCTTCACAGTTATCACCACAATGATAACATGTAGCTGCTATGTCGTTTTGAGTTTTTATTTATTAAAAATTTATTTAAGAAATTATCTTTGATAACATTTTAAAATGGAATTGGCAATAGGTTCAATGTTGCCGTCCATATTCTTTTTCATCCCAAAATATTAGTGTACAAAAGTTGCAAATCTATAGCTGCTTAGTGATGATTATTGTCAAAGTAAATGATGATTTTCATCATGGGATAAAAATGCTAATACAGAGGAGCTATTTTTTTATCTCAGCGTAGAGAGAGGTTT
>JAFDXD010000154.1 GCA_018268135.1 Bacteroidota bacterium | reverse complement strand
TCCGGCACAAGCCCTGCACATAGGCCTCACCGGGCTTTCCATTACTATCGGGGCTATTTTTTTCAGCCCCGGTTTGCATAGCAGCATTAGTGTAGGCAGGTATTTCACTCTTTAATATCTTTATAGGTTTAGGCAGCTATTCAAATTTTTAGCTTTTTTTGCAGCCTTTATTTTGTTGTTACTTTTTGTATCAATACAAAAAGTAAATAAAGAAAAACCAAATAGGAATAAAGGTTTGATACCAAAATACCTAATCCTGTATCTTTATTAAAACTTATAACTAAATGCGTGCAGTTATACAAAGAGTAACATCCGCCTCAGTTACCATTCAGCAAAATATAAAAAGCGCCATTAATACCGGCTTATTGATACTGGTGGGTATTGAAGAGGCAGACAATGATGAAGACATCTCATGGCTCAGCAATAAAATAGTGAACCTTCGCATTTTTGATGATGATAATAAAGTGCCTAATATTTCTTTAAAAGATAACAATGGCGATATTTTGCTCATCAGCCAGTTTACCTTACACGCATCTACCAAAAAAGGCAACAGGCCAAGCTATTTAAAAGCTGCCAAACCGGATATTGCATTTCCTCTTTACAATAAATTAATTGCTCAGTTACAAAAAGATCTTTCAAAACAAATTTTTACCGGCGAGTTTGGTGCAGATATGAAAGTAGCCTTACTAAACGATGGGCCTGTAACAATCATAATCGATACAAAAAATAAAGAGTAATTTATTTAATTCAATTTTTTAGGAACATTATTTTTTTAAACAAACATGTAATGACAATACAACAAGCCCAACAACAAGTAGACCAATGGATCCAAACCATCGGCGTAAAATATTTTAGCGAACTTACCAACCTCGGCATACTGATGGAAGAAGTAGGCGAATTATCAAGGCTGTTGGTTCGCCAATATGGAGAGCAGTCGTACAAAGAAAGCGACAAACATAAAGAACTTGCAGATGAAATGGCCGATGTGCTATGGGTGCTCATTTGCCTGGCCAATCAAACCGGGGTAAACCTAACAGATGCACTCGCAAAAAATTTTGAAAAAAAATCTGCAAGAGACGCCATTCGCCACCAGCAAAATCCTAAGCTAAAAAAATAAAAATACCCATTGCAGGGTATTTCATCAACTATTGCCACACATTATTTTTGGACACAGTTCACCAACCAAAAATAAGTGTATGAAAAAAATTATTTTATCAACCCTGCTTATCTTTTCAGCAGCGGTATTATGGGCTCAGCAAGCCACAGACTGGACAAAAACTTTTCCTTCAAAAGTAAAGTGGTATAAAATTACCGATGCCGGCATATTGGTAGTAGGTACCAATGATGCCTTATACGGCATAAGCCCCTCAGAGGGCAAAGAAATTTGGAAATTAGACCAAATTGAAAACATTCAGGAAGAAAACTACGACCCCATAGAAGGTACGCCCTATATAGTATTGGCAAAGCGGGGGCTTACTAAATCTGTAAACAGTATTGTAGATGTAGTTACCGGCAAGCTAATTGCAAACTCAAAAGATTTGGGTATTCAAGTGCTTCAAAAAAGAATTTACCTCATTAAGCAAAATGCAGTACTGTTTTATGGTACAAGCAATACCGGCAAGCCATTATTAATGAAAGTTAATTTGGCAGATGGCCAAAAAGTATGGGAGCAGTCAAAATTGTTTGAAAAAAATTCGGAGCAAATTGTATCTGAGGCAGGCGAAACCCCCGATGGATTGTTCATAGCTACTAACCGTAATATTTATAAGCTAAATAATAATACCGGCGAAATATTGTATAGCGTAGATATGAAAAGCGATTTGCCGGTAGTAGCTCCAAAAGAAGAAAAGAAAAGTATGTTTAGCGGCTTTAAGATTGGCAAAAACCTCGATAAAGAAGCCAATGAGCAGGCTACCATTACTTCGGCAGATTTTTTTCAGAGAGACGATAAAAGCATCATCTATTTCTGGAACCAGGATATTCTTACAGCCTTTAATGTAGCAGATGGTAAAGAGCTTTGGAAGAGGGTAGAATTGCCATCGCCCATTACAAATATTTTATACGATACACATGGCATGTTGATAGCAACTGCCGAAAAAACACAGGGAGATATTGCCAAATCAAACAGCTCAGGCGGAGGCCTGCTGGGAAAAATAAAAAGATCCAGCGCCGGCAAAAAAAACAGGGCATCACTACTTTGTATAGACCCCGCTACCGGCAATCAAAAATGGGATAGCGATGTGGATTTGCAGGGAGATGTAATTGCCTATAAATTAAAAGATAAAAAATTAATACTTGCTACCGAAAGAGACCAGGGTACAAATTTTATCAGTATTGTTGATCTCGACCAGGGAAAATCCATTACCAAAAAGCCATTGTCAATTAAAGGCGAAATAAGGGATTTGCAAATAATGCCTCAGGGTTTATACTTCCGTACCACCGATCAAATAAATATTTTAGACCTCGAATCTGGCGATAAAGTATGGAAAAAAGGTTTTTCGGTAAAAAATTGTGTAGGAGATAACAAAGATGAAAAAACTGGTTTTGTTTTTGCAAATAATATTATTTATAAAATTGATTTTGAAAATGGCGACCTGAATGAGTGGGTAAGCGGAATTAATTTTGATGGTAAAGAAGATCCCACTTCCATACAGGTAAGGGCCAATGGGGTATTGCTTACTTCTGATCAAAATGCCAGGCTGTACGATTTTTCAGCAAAGCAACAGTGGCATACTTATGAGCCGGCGCCCGGCCGCACCATGGCAGGTAAATTATTAAGTGGCCTGGGAGGCTTATCAAGTGCCATGATAGCTGGGGCTTCTGCAGCAAGAAGTGCACAGTTAAGTTATGCTAAGGGTTATTATGGCAGCACCGACCCCGCTTTGGACAGGGATATAAAAAATGCGAATGCTATGGCTTCAAATTTTGCAGGGGCAGCAGCAAGCAGTTTTGCCTCCATTAGTAAAAGATTTAAAGCTACCAAAGAGGCAAATAATTATATGGCAATGCTCACAAACTTTGGCGGAAGCAACAATGCAAAAGATGCAGGCATCATGATGATAGATAAAATATCAGGAAAAGAAATTAAAAAAATGATTTTTGGCGATAAAAAAGATCCTGATTACAAATTAGATGAACTGGGTAAAATGGTTTATTATAAATCAGACGGCAACGAACTACAGGGCTTCGCATTTTAAAATTATTTAAACCAGAGGTTAAGCTAAAGGCTACTGCACATGCGGTAGCTTTTTTTATTAAACATGCGGTAGTAAAAAATGAATGTACATTCAATGGTACAATTATAATAATTGATTTTGATAGGCCAAATGCAGGAATAAATATTGAAGCCCTGATTTTATGAATGGCTGCAACAATGCTGTTGCTTATCAATTATATTTGCAAAATGGAGTCTATATTTTTTACTTATAATAAAGGCAAGGTCATCCAGGCATTGCGCTATCATTTTATCAGCCAAAGAGAAATAAAAATAATGATGATACTGGTAAATGTATTTGCAATAGTATCTGCCGGGCTGTATTTCTTTAAAAAAATAGATCCCCTGGCATTTTTGGTAAGCTCAATGTTGTGGTTTTTTTTAATGTTTGTATTTTGGTTTTTTTTGCCATTTATTATTTATAAAAGAGCAGCTACTTTTAAAGACAGGTTTAGAGCTCATTTAAATAATACAGAGTTTATGCTGGAAAATGAAAGAGGCAGCAAGGCATGGCCCTGGTCAGATTTTAGCACCTGGATGGAAAGCCCGCATTTTTTTCACCTGTATTTTAATCCACGTTCATTTTTTATTTTGCCCAAAGAGGCTTTTCAGGGGGAAGACGAATCTAAAGCAAGAAAAATTTTTTCTGAAAAAATTAATAGAAAAAAATAAGTGCAGGAAATTATGAAATCTTTTTTTCCATAATATGGTGCGGTATGTTCAGCTCCAAAAAACCATCACCTATTACTTTGTAGCCAAATTTTTCGTAAAAACCAATAGCAGTATCCCTGGCATGCATAATTAATTTTTTATAACCACGGTCGCGGCTTATATTTTCTGCAAAGGCCATTATAGAAGCGCCAATACCCTTGCCCTGCAGGTTATTATTTACGGCCATCTGCCTTAGTTGTAAGGTTTGATTATCAATTTTTATAAGCATACAGCATCCCAGCATTTCATCTTCATCAAAAGCAGCAATAAGAATATTGTCTTTTTCTTTCTCAAGCTCTTCCGGCGTAAAGCTAAGCCCAAGTGGCTGCCGCAATATTTGAGTCCTTAGCTTTACCATTTGCTGGTACTCTTTGCTGCCAAAGTCTATTTGCTTTAGTCCCATCTGTTAGTTTTAGTTTAAAAATTTTAAAGCTTAAGGAAGATTATACAAGATACATAATTTTCTAAATAATGAAACCTTAAAGCAGATTTATACCCCAAACTTATTTTTTATAGTATTTTTTTTAAAAAATACTCGAAATAAATGTGGGTTATATAGTTTGTTTGCTATTTCTTTGTATTTTAAGCAAAAGATATATTTTTGTAAACTGTATTAACTAAATTTTACTATCATGTCAGACATTGCAACAAGAGTTAAAAAAATTATTGTTGACAAATTAGGAGTAGATGAAGCAGAAGTTACCAATGAAGCTTCTTTTACTAATGATTTAGGTGCCGATAGCCTCGACACAGTTGAACTAATCATGGAATTTGAAAAAGAATTTAATATTTCAATTCCGGATGAACAGGCTGAAACCATCACCACTGTTGGTCAGGCAGTATCTTATTTAGAAGAAAACGCTAAGTAATTTTTCATTCGTAAGGCGAAAGCCTGCGAGCATTTTAACTATCACAGGCAAATTGTTATGGCTTTAAAAAGAGTAGTAGTTACCGGTTTGGGCGCCCTTACTCCATTAGGCAAAACTGTTGATGAATATTGGCAGGGTTTGGCAGCAGGGGTAAGTGGTTGCGATTTTATCAAACAATTTGACGTTACCAAATTTAAAACTCGGTTTGCCTGTGAGGTTAAAGACTTTGACCCCACTACTTATATCGATCGTAAGGAAGCCAGAAAAATGGATCGCTACTGCCAGTTTGCTTTAATAGCAAGCGATGAAGCAGTAAAAGATGCAGGCATTTCAAAAGAAAATGTAAACCCCGACAGGGTAGGCGTTATTTTCGCAAGCGGCATTGGCGGCCTCATTACCTTTCAGGAAGAAGTAATCAATTTTGCTTCAGGCGATGGTACTCCCAGGTTCAATCCATTTTTTATTCCAAAAATGATATTAGATATTGCCGCCGGGCAAATATCTATGAGGCATGGCTTTAGAGGGCCAAACTTTGCAGTAGTAAGCGCCTGCGCATCCAGCACCAATGCCATTATTGATGCATTTGATAATATTAGGCTCAATAAAGCTGATATTATTATTACCGGCGGCAGCGAAGCCGTTATTAGTGCAGCAGGTGTGGGTGGCTTTAATGCCATGAAGGCTCTTAGCGAAAGAAACGACGACCCCAAAACGGCAAGCCGGCCTTTTGATAAAGACAGAGACGGATTTGTAATGGGCGAAGGAGCCGGAGTGCTGGTGTTAGAAAGCCTTGAACATGCCCTTGCTCGTGGCGCAAAAATTTATTGCGAAATTGCCGGTGGTGGAGCCTCTGCAGATGCATACCATATTACAGCCCCACATCCCGATGGGCTGGGCGCCAAAAATGTAATGACTGTAACTCTTGCAGATGCAGGTATGAAACCCGAAGAAATTGATTACATAAATGTACACGGTACTTCTACACCATTAGGCGATATTGCAGAATCAAAAGCAATACTCAGCGTTTTTGGCGAACATGCATACCATCTCAATATAAGCAGTACAAAAAGCATGACTGGCCATTGCCTTGGTGCCGCCGGAGCTTTAGAAGCTTTGGCTTGTATTATGGCTGTTACCAAAGATGTAATCCCTCCTACTATCAATCATTTTACAGATGACCCCGAGCTTGATCCCAAACTCGATTTTACTTTCAACAAAGCTCAACATAAAACTGTGAATGCTGCTCTTAGCAATACTTTTGGCTTTGGCGGGCACAATGCCTCTGTTATTATCAAAAAATACAAGCCATAATTCCAACCGGAATATCTGTTTTGTTTTTTGCCATTTATTTTAAATGCTAATATTTTACATTTGTGTACAATATTATTTTTTCACGCTACTTAGTGTAAGCATTCCTTGCAATGATGCTGAATGCTGGAAAATGTAATTTCAGTTTTTTGGTAAAGGCAAATAACTTAATTTCATATAAAATTTTACTATCAGTACACTACAATTTTTTATAGATATTTTTGATGCTGAGCCTAAAAAAAAGGCATTTAAAAAACAGTTGAATAATGTGCTGGGATTTACCCCGGACGATCTTACCCTGTACAAAACGGCTCTAAGCCACCGCTCCGTAAGAGAAGGGGCAGACGAAAATAACGAGCGCCTTGAATTTTTAGGCGATGCCGTTTTAAGCTCCATCATTGCACATTATCTTTTTAGAAAATATCCCTACAAAGGCGAAGGATTTTTAACCGAGATGAGGAGCAAAATGGTAAACCGCCAAAAGCTAAATGAAATAGCTTTAAAAATGGGGCTTAAAAAAATTACCTTTTATAATAAATTTGATAACGCTTTAAAAATATCTCAAATTTTTGGTAACACACTCGAAGCCCTGATTGGCGCAGTTTATCTTGATAAAGGGTATAAAAAAACACAAACCTGGGTAGAAAAGTTTATCATTCTCCCTCACTTATTTATTGATGACCTCGAAAGCCAGGAAATAAATATAAAAAACAAACTATACGGCTGGGCAAATAAAAATGGTAAAGCACTTGAGTTTGAAACATTAGATGAGAAATTTGAAAATGGCCGAAGATTATTTACCATTGGCGCTACAGTAGATGGCGAACTGGTAGCCCAGGCTAAAGGATATAATAAAAAAGAAGCCAGCCAGGTAGCAGCACAAATAGCTGTAGAAAAACTAGGCCTGTAACCCAAAGCTTAATGGGCAAATGATTTATACAAACTATCAAAAGTAAAAGCATGACTTTTGGAATACTTGGTAGCGGAAGCTGGGGTACAGCCCTGGCAAAAATATTAACCGACAATGGCCAACATATTTACTGGTGGAACCGCAGCGAAGAAGCTATTCAACAATTTACAAACCGCCACCACAATCCTCAGTACCTTTCTTCTGCAAGGTTCAATATGGCTAAACTTACGCTCTCTACCAATGCTGAGGAAGTAATAAAAAAATGTGATACAATAGTAATCGCCATTCCTTCTGCATATACTACAGATGCTTTAAACAAATTGCCTAAAAATACTTTTGACAATAAAAAAATTGTATCTGCCATAAAAGGAATTTTGCCTGATGAAAATTTGTTGCTCAATGATTATCTAAAAAATGAATTTGGGGTATCTATACAAAATTATTTTGCTGTACTTGGCCCATGCCATGCAGAGGAAGTGGCTGCCGAAAAATTATCGTACCTGACTTTTACAGGGATAGATGAAGATACTACAGCAACCATTGCTTCTCATTTTAAAACAGATTACTTAAATACGGTTTTAAATAAAGATATTTATGGAGTACAATATGCTGCCGTATTAAAAAATATTTATGCAGTTGGGGCAGGTATTGCTCATGGGCTCGATTATGGAGATAATTTTTTAAGTGTACTCATTGCAAATAGTGCAGATGAAATGGCCGGGTTTTTAAGAAAAGCCGGAATCATTAATGCCGAAGTTGGCTACCTGGAGCATAATAAAAACAAACAACAATTGAGGGCAAATTATGCAGCTTCAGTGTATCTGGGCGATTTGCTGGTTACCTGTTATTCACTCCATAGCCGCAACAGGGCTTTTGGCAATATGATTGGTAAAGGCTATACAGTAAAAGCGGCACAGCTCGAAATGAAGATGGTTGCAGAAGGGTATAATGCAAGCAGTTGTATGAAAATTATTAATGAAAAAGTTGGAGCCGAAATGCCCATTGCCAATGCCATATATGACATCCTTTGGCAGGGAAGGCAACCGCAAAATGCCTTTAGTCAGATAGAATCAGAATTGATTTAAGAATTGGGTAACTAAATAACTTTTTACTTTATGATGCCATTGTCGTTTTCAAACTTTAATTACAATGAAATATTGATAATGGTAGCCATTGCAATAATTGCACAGCTTGCCATAGCACTAAAGCAAAAGTTGAGGCATTTAAAAAAATAAATCTGCTGCAATTCCGTCTGCTAAAAATTTTCCTTCTTTATTTAAAATAATAAAACCATTTTCTTGCCTCATCAATTTTTCTTCAAGATATTTTTTGCTTTGAGCTAATATTTTTTTTACTTCTTCAGCCCCAAATTTTTTATTTACAATTTCTAAATTCAATCCCTCAATAGTTCTCAACGAAGTCATGATGTATTCATTTAATTGTTGCTCCCGGGTTAATATTTCTTCCTCAAAAGGAATTTCATTTTTTTTCAGAGATTGTATATAAAGTGCATTGTTTGCAATATTCCATCTGCGAATATTTTTTCCATCAAATGAATGAGCCGCCGGCCCAAAGCCATAGTAAGGCTTGCCTTGCCAATAGCTGCTATTGTGCCTGCTTCTATAACCGGGGCGGGCAAAATTGCTGATTTCATATTGTTCATAGCCGGCATCTTCAGTAAGTTGTAATAATATTTCAAATTGCTCCGCCTGCCTGTTGGTATCTATTGCAGGGCTATCATGTTTCTCAATCATTTTATACAGGGCTGTCTTTGCCTCTACCGTTAAAGCATAAGCGCTTATATGAGGTATTTTTTTATTGAAAATAATTTCAGCATTTTTTTTCAATGTATTATTATTTAGCAAAGGAGAGCCATAAATAAGATCTACCGAAAAATTTGTAAATCCTGCTTCAATAATATCATCAATACTTTGAAGGCTTTGTGCAGCATTATGCGCCCGGTTCATCCAGCGTAGCTCATCTTCATCAAACGATTGTATGCCCAGGCTTAGCCTGTTTACACCCAGTTGAAGCCAATCTGCTAATATTTTTTTACTAATATCATCCGGGTTTGCTTCAAGGGTTATCTCAGCTTGCGGCGATATATAAAAATGATTATGTACAGAATTAAAAATGAAGGTAAGCTCTTCGCTTGTTAATAAACTGGGGGTGCCGCCGCCAAAATATACTGTGTCAATAGTTTCAACGTTATCTTTGGGGGCAGTCAGGTTAATTTCTGTAACAAGGGCTTGTAACAAATCTTTTTTATGCTTCAGGGAAGTAGAAAAATGAAAATTGCAATAGGTACATGCCTGCCTGCAATATGGAATATGAATGTAAATGCCTGCCAAAATTTGTAGATTTACGTTTCTGAATTTTTACTGGTTATAAATATTTTTTGTTTGCGCTTTATAAAAATCTTTTTCGCTTTATTTACCTGCAACTGCATTTTGTTTTTCAATATAAATGCACAGATAGTTACATCTGCCGGCGATTATAAATTAAATATTCACTTTGCAGGCAAAGATAGCAGCTTTGCAATGCCCCGGCTTGATTTGCAAACAACATTTGCCAACCAGGCAGAAGCGTTGGCTTATGTAAACAAACTCCCTGCGCTGCTTATCAGCAAGGGTTATGCTTTAGCTTCAGTAGATAGTGTATGGCAGCAAAATGATGCCGTAAATATTTTATTATACACAGGGGTAAAATACAATTGGCTGCAACTCACCCCGGTACTTATTGAGCAAAATGCCTTGGAAGCAAGCGGTTTTTCTGAAAAAAATTTTGCAAAGAAACCCATTAATTTTTTACAATTGCAGCAGTTGCAGCAGCGCATTATTAATTATTATGAAAACCAGGGCTTTCCCTTTGCTTCTGTGTATTTAGATAGTATAAATATTAACGATGACAAGATAACCGGGTTATTAAAAGTAAAAAAAGGAGTACTCTATCACATAGATAGTATAAGAATTTTTGGTAAAGTAAAAATCAATCCCAGGTTTTTACAACATTACCTCAATATTGACAATGGTAGCATTTATAATAAATCGAAACTGCAGCAGGTAGATAAAAAAATTATTGAACTACCCTTTGTATCGCCTGTTCACAGCTCCGACTTAACCATGCTGGGGAGTGGCTCCATACTTAATTTATATGTACAGCCCAGGCGTAGCAGCCAGGTAAATTTTTTAGTTGGATTTTTGCCATCCGATAATCAATCCAACAAATTGCAGCTAACCGGCGATGTAAACCTTGATCTTAAAAATATGTTTGGTACCGGTGAGAGTTTATTATTTAAGTGGCAGCAGTTGCAGCCTAAATCTCCCAGGCTCAATCTGGGGTACGATCAACCCTTTATTTTTAATTCGCCATTTGGGTTTAGTTTTTTATTTGATTTGTTTAAAAAAGATTCAAGCTACCTGCAGGTAAATGCACAAACGGGCGTACAGGTAAATTTATCCAACAACCAAACTGGCAAACTGTTTTTACAATTGCAAAATACTACCCTGCTATCAGGTGCTGTAGATACCAATATTATTAAAGCACAAAAACAACTGCCCTCTAATATTGATGTACATGCGGTAAATGCCGGCTTTAATTACAATTGGCAGGCTACCAATTACAAAATAAATCCACGCCGGGGCAACGAAGCCAGTATTACTACCATTGTAGGAATAAAAAATTTAAAACCCAATCAGGATATTTTATCTATTAAAGACACTTCATTTAACTATGCCGGTTTATACGACTCATTAAAATTAAAGAGTTACCAATTGAGGATTATAGCAGGTGTAGCCCATTATGTACCGGTTGGGAAAAAGGCCACTATAAAAGCTGCAGTTCATGCAGGCTATTACAGCAGCCCCACAGTTTTTAGAAACGAAGTATTTCAAATAGGTGGGTACAACCTGCTGCGTGGATTTAATGAAGAGAGTATTTATGCGACTCAATACACAGTGTTTACGGCAGAATACCGGTATTTATTAAGTCTTAATTCATATCTTTTTACTTTTACTGACATTGGATGGACAAAAAATAAATACCAGGATATTAATATAAGCAACAATTTTATTGGAGCAGGCTTGGGAATTTTGTTTGAAACAAAAGCAGGCCTGCTCAATCTAAGTTTTGCAGTAGGCAAAAGAAATGATGTGAAGTTTGATTTGAGAGAAGCCTCAAAAATCCACTTTGGGTATATAAATTACTTTTAAGTTTATTTAATAATTGACAGTATTTTTGCAATCAAATTTTACAGGTTGAGGTATTATTGGCTTATATTTTTTGTACTCTTCACTTTACATTTTTCTGCCAGGGCGCAGGTGAATGAATTAACAGTATCCCATAGCGATTCTGCCATACAAAAACAGGCAATGGCTAAGCCTGTCCATACACTTAAGCAGCTTGTAGAAGAATGCCGTTTTTTAAATAGCAAAAGCCAGCCTGTTTACTTAATGGAATCAGCAAAAAACAGGAAAGATACAGATGCCTTCTTTTATCTGCTTGCCGGCTTAGCTCTTATTTTAGGTATTGCCAAATCGGGCTGGCCACGATACTTCTCTAACATGTTCAGAGTGTTTTTTAATTCTTCCTTAAGGCAAAGCCAGCTTACCGACCAGTTGTTGCAGGATAAATTGCCCTCTTTAATTTTTAATTTATTTTTTGTAATTGTAGCTGGCGTATTTGTGTACTTATTGTTACAACTTTTACATACTACTACCCTCATAAAAAGTTGGGCTTTACTTGCAGGATGTATTGCAGCAGTAGCTTTAATTTATTTAGTAAAATATTTTACCTTAAAAATTATTGGATGGATAACAGGCTATAAACTCGAAACAGACCTCTATACTTTTATAGTTTTTTTAATAAATAAAATTATTGCCATTTGTCTTTTGCCTTTAATTATTATCATGTCTTTTGCAGATAATAATTTAGCAAGGCCGCTATTAATTATTACGTTGATAGTAATAGCCCTATTGTTTATCATGCGCTTTGTAAGATCGTATAGCCTTTTACAACATCATATCAAAATAGGACGGTTACATTTTTTATTATATATTTTTTCTGTAGAAATACTGCCTCTTTTTTTAATATATAAAGCTTCTTTGGTTTTTCTTAAGATAAAATTGTAAATTTGCATTACCATTTGGAATATAAGCATGCTAAAAGAAGCTGAAAAAATTGCTGCCGTGCCAGCCAACAAGATTAAGAAAATACTTATTGCCCAACATAAGCCGGAAGGTTTAAAATCTCCGTATTTTGATTTGGCAAAAAAGTATAGCCTGAACCTCGATTTTTTTCCTTTTATCAAGGTAGAAGCAGTGGCTTCTAAAGAATTCCGAAAGCAAAAAATTGATATTGCCGCTTATTCAGCCGTTATTTTTACCAGTAGAAATGCGATTGATCATTTCTTTAGAACCTGTGATGAAATGAAAACCACAATATCGCAAGACACTAAATATTTCTGTATCACAGAAGCTGTAGCCCTCTATTTACAAAAATTTATTTTGTACCGAAAACGAAAAGTTTTTTATGGAGCGGATGGTACCAATAAAAGTCTTTTTGATGTTATTAATAAACATAAAGACAATGAAAAATTTTTGTACCCCTGCTCAGAATCTTTTGATAGCGAAATAACAGGTTGGTTAAAATCTCATCATTGCGAGTATGCTACACCGGTACTATACAAAATTATTAGCAACGATGTAAAAGAAGTGGTAAACCGTAATTATGATGTGATATGCCTTTTTACACCGGGCGGCGTAAAAAGCCTGATGCAAAATTTTCCAAAGTTTAAGCAAAATGGAACTAAAATAGCCGTTTTTGGTGCCAATACTTTTAAAGCAGCCGAAGATGCCGGACTAGTACTCGATATTAAAGCACCTCAACCCCAAAGCCCAAGTATGGTAAGCGCTTTAGAGCAATTTATACTTTCAGGCAAAAAAAAATAAAATACCTACATCAAAATTTTTATAAGGGCTTCAAAAGAAATTAGGCTTTTGAAGCCCTTTTCTTTATTGTACTTTTATAAAAAATGTTATGCAAGCCACTCACCGCAATCGGTTAAAGGATGAAACCAGCCCTTATTTATTGCAACATGCCAACAATCCTGTTCATTGGTTTGCATGGGGGCAGGAGGCTTTAAATGAAGCAAAGCTCCAAAACAAACCTATTCTGTTAAGTATTGGATACTCGGCCTGCCACTGGTGCCATGTAATGGAAAAAGAAAGCTTTGAAAATGATTCAGTGGCCGAGTTGATGAATACTAATTTTATCAATATTAAAGTAGATAGAGAAGAGCGCCCCGACCTTGATAATATTTATATGGAAGCCATACAGGCCATTGCAGGTAATGGAGGCTGGCCATTAAATGTATTTCTTACTCCGGATGCTAAGCCCTTTTTTGGAGGCACTTATTTTCCACCCGAAAGAGCGTATAACCGTCCCGGTTGGAAAGATGTGTTGCTTTCAGTAAAAGATGCCTGGCTCAATAAAAAAGAAGAAATAGAACTACAGGCGAGTCAATTAATTGAGCATATACAGCATTCAAACAATTTTGGAGGCATAAAAAATATCATAGAAACCCTACACGATGAAAACTTTTTTAGCAATCATAATTGCACTTTAATAAAAGATAACCTGCTTAAAAATGCAGATAAAACAGAAGGAGGCTTTGGCAAGGCGCCAAAATTTCCACAAACATTTTCTTTACAATATTTATTACAGTATGCCTGTTTTTTCAAAGATGATATTGCCTTGCAGCATGCAGAGTTATCATTGCACAAAATGATAAATGGCGGTATATACGATCAATTGGGCGGTGGCCTTTGCAGGTATAGCACCGATGATAAATGGCTGGTGCCTCATTTTGAAAAAATGCTGTATGATAATGCCCTTCTTTTAAATGTACTGAGCGATGCTTACCAGCTTACAAAAAATAATTTTTATCAATCGGCTATTCATTCTACAATTCGGTTTCTATTAACCGAAATGAAAAACCCCGAAGGGGGCTTTTATGCTGCTTTAGATGCAGATAGCGAAGGGGTAGAAGGTAAATTTTATGTATGGAGCAAAACAGAAGTAGATAATATTTTAGAAAAAAATAGTGAAGCATTTTGTAAGTATTTTAATATAACCTTACAAGGCAACTGGGAGCATACCAATATTTTGAACATTACTTCATCAGCCGATAGTATTTCAAAATCATTCAATTTATCTAAAAACGAATGGGAGCAATTAATCTCCGGCAGTCGGCAAAAACTATTACAAGCCAGAAATAAAAGAGTAAGACCAGCTACCGATGATAAAATAATCCTGAGTTGGAATGCACTTTTAATTACAGCATTTTGCAAATCGTATGCAGCCACATCAGAAGAAGCTTATGCTAACGAAGCCATTCAATTGTATCAGTTTATTGAAAAAAAATTTATTAATACTCACGATAAAACGGTATTTCATACTTATAAAGATGGTATTGCAAAGCATCCGGCATTTTTAGATGACTATGCTTATTTTATTGAAGCCTGTATTTATTTGCAGGAAATAACCGGGCAAATCCAATATTTATTAACAGCAAAACAATTTACAGAAGATGCCCTGCAAAATTTTGCTGACCCCGAAAGCAGCCTTTTTTATTATACAGGCAATAGCCAAACCGATATTGTGGTAAAAAAAATAGAAGTATATGATGGCGCCACAGCATCAGCAAATGCAATAATGGCGCATAACCTATTATATTTATCCATCATTTTTGATAAAAAAGAGTGGCATAATAGAGCTGCCAATATGATAAAAGGTATGAGTAATGTTACAATAAAATACCCCGGATCATTCGCAGTTTGGGCTTCTGCCTATTTAAAATTGTGTAAAGGAATAAATGAAATAGCCATTACCGGTACAGATATAAATGCTTTGCGTAAACAAATAATAAACATATTTAATCCATTTAGAGTGATCCAGTCGGGTACTAAAGAAGAAAATTATCCGTTATTAAAAGGAAAGGCATTTAATACGGAGCCTACCATATACTTGTGTAGAAATTATAGTTGTGAAAAACCCGTTAAAAATGTAGCAGAATTAGCTTTGTTAATGAAAATTTAAAATATCAATTTATATTAGCTCACAATAATTGAATAATTAACTCGTTTATAATAATTCGGAGATATGTATTTGTGAATAAAAAACATGAAAACGGCTATTAACGAATGATATTAAATCAAAATAATCATTACATTTGCTATTACCCTCAAAGTTAAAAAAATGAATAATCGGTTATTCTATTTTATAGCAGTTGCTGCTATCGCTACTTCCGCAAGCAGTTGTAAAATGCTAAGTGGAAAAAAGAAATCTGGCTCATTGCCAAATGATGGCCAGTTACATGGAGTAGCACCTGGTGCAAGATGGAATCTTACCAGGCCGCCAGGTATGGTGTATGTACCACCGGGAACCTTTCACATGGGTCCAAGTGATGAGGATATCAATTACTCCTTTACTGCAAGAAACAAACAGGTTTCTATCAGTGGCTTTTGGATGGATGCTACTGAAATCACCAATAACGAATATCGTCAGTTTACCAATTGGGTTAGAGATTCAATAGCCGCCAAATTAATGGGCTATGTAAAGCAGGGCAATGATGGTACAGAATACGTTGACTGGAAAAAAGCTTCAACTATTAAATGGGGCGATAAAGCAACTATTGAAAAAATAGATGCAATAATTTTAACACCCGACAACAGGATTTTTGGCAAAAAAGAAATTGATGCTAAAAAAATAATTTACCAGTCTGAAACATTTGATTATAAAGCTGCCGCTATGAACAGGGATGCCACCGTGCCACGTTCGGCCTTTATAGTAAAACAACAAATACCGGTTTATCCTGATTCATTATGCTGGGTAAGAGATTTTGCTTACTCTTATAATGAGCCAATGGCAAAAAGATATTACAGCCACCCTGCTTATGGTAACTATCCTGTAGTAGGCGTAAACTGGAAACAAGCCACTGCATTTTGCGAATGGAGAACACTTTACCTCAATGCTTATCTTGAAGGAAAAAAGAGAACACCGGAAACAGATTTCCGCCTTCCTACAGAAGCACAATGGGAATATGCAGCAAGAGGCGGAAGGTCTCAATCACCTTATCCATGGGGAGGCCCTTACTTAAGAAATAAAAAAGGTTGCTTATTGGCAAACTTTAAGCCCGGCAGAGGAAACTATCCTGAAGACGGCGCTTTATATACCGCTCGTGCAGATGCTTACTGGCCTAATGATTTTGGTTTATACAATATGGCTGGTAATGTATCAGAATGGACATCATCTCTTTATTATGAAGGAGGTTACAACTTTCAGCATGATGAAAACCCCGATATCCGTTGGAATGCAAAAGACTCTGATCCTCCAAGGATGAAACGTAAAGTAATAAGAGGAGGTAGCTGGAAAGATGTTGCATATTATTTGCAAACCAGCACCCGCAGTTACGAATACCAGGATACTTCTAAATCATATATTGGTTTCCGTTGTGTAATTGATTTACCACCATCTCAGGGTAAACGCAGATAATAAAACTTCGCTTTATAGATTACAATTTTAGATCAAAATACTTTATTTAATAACCCATTTTTTAAATGAAATGGGTTATTATTTCACCAAAGTCCCGATTTATATTTTATCAAACAACCCCCAGTTAAACAAATTTAAAATCTAAGAAAATGTCAGTAAAAATTCCTTCAAACGTTAGTAAATGGATGGACGTTGCCGTATCTGTAGCTGCTGCCGCAGTTATATTTGGCGCATTACAAAAAATATTACATACTCCAATCGCCGATTTGTGGCTTAAGATTGGTTTATATACAGAATGTTTCGTATTTCTTGTGTATGGTATTTTATACCTGATATATCCACCGGTAAAAGAAGAATTTGAAAGTGGAGCAAGTGTAAAAGCTGTACCGGTTGGCAACCCTGCTTTAAATAGCATGGATAAAATGTTGCAGGAAGCAGATATTACTCCTGCTAATTTAAAAAGACTTAGCGAAGGTTTCCAAAAATTAGGTACTACCGTTTCAGGTATATCAGATGTAAGTGATGTAGTAAAAACTACCAGCGATTTTAGCGCTAAAACTAAAGAAGCTACTGCTGCAATAGGCACTATGTCTACAGCATTTGCAAGCAGCGCTAATACAATGGCATCATTTAATAATGCCTCTGAAAGCGCTAAAGGTTTTCATGAGCAGGTACAGGTACTTACAAAAAACCTCGGCTCTTTAAATACCATTTATGAGCTTGAATTAAAAGAAAGCAATAATCACCTTAAAGCGCTGAATAGTTTTTATGGTAAAATGGCCGAAGCAAGTGAAGCAATGATGAACAGTGTGGATGATGCCAACAAAGCTAAAGAACAAATTGGCAATTTGGCAACCAACTTAAGTAAACTAAATGGCGTATATGGCAATATGCTAAGCGCAATGCAGGGAAGATAATATGTCAATGGTAGTACTTACCATTAAAATATTAAATTCTGATAATCCAAACAATATTATATAAAAACTATTAATACCAATAAGTTATGGCTTTACCCAAAGAGCCCCGGCAAAAGATGATAAACCTAATGTACCTGGTGCTTACCGCACTACTTGCATTAAACGTTTCGTCTGAAATATTAAACGCCTTTAAGGTGGTAGATAAAAGTTTGATGACTTCTAATACCAACCTTACTGCAGCCAATAATACCCTTTATAAATCTCTCGAAGCAAAGCTGGCAGATCCATTAACTGCTCAAAAAGCAGCTATATGGAATCCAAAAGCAGTAGAGGCTCAAAAGCTTTCGGCAGATATGGATACTTATATTAACCAATTAAAAGCAAACCTGAAAAAAGAATCAGGTTTGGAAATGGTAGATGGCCAGGAAAAATTTAAAGAAGATGACCTGGAAGCTGCAACACGCCTATTTGGCAATGGCCCTGGCGGACAAAACGAAGGCCCAAAGCTTGAAAAAAAGCTACAGGATTATAAAGCCGCTATGTTGGCTATTGATCCGGAGATTAATGCAAAATTTGCAAGTACATTTCCGGTAGATGTAGCACCACAAATAGGACAGGATGGGAAAAAGAAAGAATTTACAGAAGCTTATTTTCACATGACACCTACTGTAGCAGCATTAACCCTGCTAAGTAAATTTCAAAACAATGTGAAGAATGCTGAAAACCAGGTAGTAACTTTTTGCCACGAACAGGTTGGCGCAGTAAAAGTAAAATTTGATAAAACAGGTGTACTGATAGGGCAAAGCTCTAACTATGTAATGCCCGGTCAGGAACTTACCATTACAGCAGGTATTGGCGCATACAGCTCAGCCGCTGTGCCACAAATTAGCGTAAATGGAGCATCAGTGCCAACAGTAGATGGCCAGGGTGTTTACAAACTTCAGGCATCTGGCGGAGGCCCACACTCAGTACCGGTTACCATCCGTTATAAAGATCAGGACGGTAATGATAAAGTGGACACAAAAAATGTGGAATACGTAGTAGGTACACCGGGTGGTGCAGCAGTAATGCTGGATAAAATGAATGTATTTTATATTGGTATAGATAATCCTGTTACTATTGGCTCGCCTACAGGCTGGGATAAAACCTCAGTTACCATGTCTGGCGGAACTATTAGCGGCAGCGGCTCTAACAGAACTGTAAGAGTATCAGGCCCGGGTGCAGCCTCTATTACTGTAAATGCAGATGGACATGCTACCAAATTTGATTTTAGAATTAAAAGAATACCTGACCCAATTTTTAAAGTAGGATCTGGTAAAGCAAGGGTACCTGCTGTTGAATTTAAAAATCAATCAGCCTGCCGTGCAGAACTCGAAAATTTTGAATTTGATTTAAGATATTCTATTGTAGGTGCTACAGTTTATTTTTCGGGAGCAAACTTCCCCAATGTAGCTACAGCATCTATTAGTAGTAATAGTTTAGAACCATTAAGAGCTTTAATAAACAGGTGCGGTCCGGGTTCTACCATTACCTTTACCAATATCAGGGCATCAGGCCCCGATGGCACAAGGATTATTGATGAAAGATCAATAGTACTGTACTAAAAAAACATAAAAACAGAAGAATATGAAAAAGGATATTTTAAAATATCTGTTATTGGCAATTTTGTTTTGCGGTTTTGCAGATATGGCTACAGCTCAAAAAAGAAAGCCGGCCAAATCCACACAACGTAAGTCTACAAAAAGGACTACCAGGTCAAAAACAAAAACTAAAATTCAGCCTACTGTGGCTACTGCAGATACTTTACAGGCTGTAGCAGCAGTGCCTGCACTGGCTGTAGATAGTTTGCCAATTAAAAAAGTTTTAAAATCTTTAAGAAGAGATGGCGCCGTTAATGATGATGCCATTAGAGACCGTACTCCTTTGCCTTATGAAGATATAAGAGCAGATGATGCAGTGTACAGGCACAAAATATGGAGGGAAATAGATACCAGGGAAAAAATGAACCTTCCATTTAGGTACTCTGCCGATGAAAACAATGGAAACCAGCGGTTTATTTCCATACTCTTACAAGCTATTCAAGACAGTGTAGTTACTGCATTTAGTAGCATTGATGATAGGTTTACTACACCTTTAACTATTAGTCAGGTAGCAAGTGCCATAGGCGGAGACTCTGTATCTGTTCCTATTTACGATACCTTGGGTAACCTGGTGTCTAATAAAATGATGAGAAATGAAGTAAACCTTGATTCGATTTATAAATTCCGGATTAAAGAAGAAGTAATTTTTGATAAAGAAAGCTCAAGGTTGTTTTTCCGGATTTTGGGCATTGCACCTGTAAAAAATATAACTACCAGTGCAGGCTTAAATTTGGGCGAAACTGAATTGTTTTGGGTTTACTACCCCGATATGAGGCCTACTTTTGCTAAATATGATGTGTATAATGGCAAAAACTATGGAGCACACATGAGTTGGGAAGAGTTATTTGAAAACAGAATGTTTTATGGCCGCATCATAAAGAGTACTATTGATAATCCTTACGACCTGTATATTAAAAATTACAAGGGCTTAAGTGATAATCCTATACTGCAACTACTTGAAGGAGAAAATATTAAAGATAAAATTTTCAACTACGAGCAAGACCTTTGGAGTTATTAAACTCTGATTTTAACTACTTTAAAAGCCCCAAAATATTTTTGGGGCTTTTTTTTAAATATACCCCAAATTGGGTATTGTTTCGTTTTAAAATCCATTATACATTTGTCTCAGGTTTTTCATAGGATATTGGATTTTAAAACGGGGCTGAATTTCTATTCTGGCCCTTTTTTATTTTGTCCCGGTTGTTTTAGGCCTTCTATAAGTATTGCAGCCTTGGTTTTACCTATAATTTTTTCAATATCCTCTTTATTTGCTTCCCTTATTTTTTTTATGGATCTAAATGTTTTTAAAAGTAGATCAGCCGTTTGTTTGCCAATACCATTAATGGTTTCCAATTCGTTTTTAAAAGTACCCTTGCTTCTTTTATTGCGATGAAATGTAATGCCAAACCGGTGTACTTCATCTCTAATTCGCCGTATCAATTTTAGGCTTTCGCTATCCCAGGGTAATTGCAGCGATTGCTGATCGCCTGCAAAAAATATTTCCTCCTGATTTTTTGCAAGGCCTACTAAGGTTAGCTTGCCCTGTAATTCAAGCCTGTCAATACTTTGCAAGGCTGCACTTAGCTGCCCCTTTCCTCCATCAATGATGATTAATTGTGGCAGTGGTTGTTGCTCTTCCGTTAATCGCTTGTACCTGCGATACACAATTTCTGCCATAGATGCAAAATCATTAATGCCCTCTACGGTTTTAATATTGAAATGCCTGTAATCTTTTTTGCTTGGCTCGCCATTTTTAAAACACACCATGGCAGCTACCGGATAACTACCCTGAAAATTTGAATTATCAAAGCACTCAATATGCATTGGCAAGTCAGAAAGATGAAGGTCTTGCTGCAATTGTTGCAAGATGGCTAATTTTTCACCGGCAGTTTTATCTTCCAGTTTTAAAAGTTTTTTTGCCTTTAGTTCTTCACTAAAATAGGTTACGTTTTTTATAGAAAGGTCGAGTAACTTTTTTTTATCACCAGCCTTCGGAACCAACAGCTTTATACCCTCTTCGGGATAAGTAATGGTAAAGGGTACAATAATTTCTTTGGCCACACTTTCAAACTTTTGCCTCAGGCGGGCAATGGCAAATACAAGCACTTCATCGGCTGTTTCTTCTAATTTTTTTTCTAATACAATTGTTTTTGTTTGAATAATACTTCCATTATTTACTGCCAGATAATTTACATAAGCCGTATTGCCTTCTTCCATGATGCTAAAAACATCTACCGTGCCCGATTTGGTATTTACTACGGCAGAGCTAGCCTGGTATTGCTGCAAATGAATAATTTTTTGCTGGTAAATGGCTGCTTTTTCATATTCCATTTTTTCTGAAAAATGTTTTACCTGCAATTTAAAATGTTGGAGTATGGGCGATAAATTACCCTTTAAAAGATTTTTTATTTGGGTAATACTTTCAGCATAATCTTCTGCTGTTTGCAGCCCTTCGCATGGCCCTTTGCAGTTGCCTAAATGATACTCCAGGCATACTTTAAATTTTTTCTTTGCAATATTTGATTCCGATAAATTAAGTGTACAATTTCGTAATTGAATATTGTGTTTTATCAGCTCAAGCAGGTCTCTTACTTTTGAAACGGAAGTATATGGCCCAAAATATTGAGACCCGTCATTTACTTTTCTCCGGGTAAAAAATACACGGGGAAATGGCTCATTTTTTACTACGATGTAGGGATAGCTTTTATCATCTTTTAAATTAATATTAAAAAGTGGCTGGTATTCTTTTATTAAAGAATTTTCCAGTAAAAAAGCATCCTGCTCACTGTTTACAATGGTAAACTCAATTTTTGTAATCCGGCTTACAAGCTCTGCAGTTTTGTAATTAGTAAATGTTTTATTAAAATAACTGCTCACTCTTTTTCGCAAATGTTTTGCTTTGCCTACATAAATAAGTTTATTGCCGGCATCAAAATATTTATAAATGCCGGGTGCCGTAGGTATAGTAGAAGCAATTTTTGTAAATTCCTGATGAGTCATTTTTTATTAAAACTTCCATTTTATTGTTTGCTCTTTTTCAATGGTAGTAGTACCATCATTTGTAGTTTTTAAGGTTACAATTTTTGCCCAGTTGTCTGCCTCCCAGGTTAGTTGTTTTTCTATACCTGCACCGGCTTTTTTTACCAAATATATTCGCTTTACTTTATTGCTTTCGGGGTTTACATATACATCCCATCTTAAAAGATTCATACTATCGGGGAGTGCAGCTTTTGCATCGTAAGAAAAAGTGTATGCATTAAGGTCCTGATCTAAAAATTTTTTTTCGGTAAATAAAGATATAAGGTTAGCCGTATCAATTAAAGGAGTTAAAAAATCAGCAAAGGCTGTATCTAATTCGGGCATTTTAAGCCAGGAAGAATCTGTAACCTGATGGATGGTAGTATATCTAATCGGATTGGCGCCATCTTGCCTTATATCGTGTATTTGGCCTTTAATAAAAGTAGTTACCGGAAAAAAATTGCTAACAATCTCTACGGTGGGCGATTGAACTTTGGGTGTGGTAGTAGTATTACCGGGTTGGCTATGGCACGATACTAAGAACAAAATACTTACGAGGATGAGAAAAGGGGCTTGCTTCATTGCTTTCAAAATTACAATAATTTCATTTCTTAAAAATTGTGCGAATAAAAAAAACGTAACCGGTTATTGCTACGTTTATTTTTTAACAAGAAATATTTTTTTAAAACCGGGTAAGCATACCAAATTTCAATCCGAAATTATATAGTTTTTCGGTGTAGGTAAACCTGCTATCGTAGGTAGATCTAAACTGGTACCTAACTTGTGGGCCAAGTGTAAGGATAATTCCACTGGTAGTTTTAAAGCTCAAAAAAGATTCAATAGCTGCATTCATATTCCATTTGCGAAGCAGGGTGGGGTCTTCTATATAATTTTTTTCATCAGCCGAAAGTGCATATAAATGACCACCGGTAATGTAAGTAGGTTGTACATCTAACCCTACATACCATTTTAAATTATTTCTGCCAGTAATTTTATAATCGGCTCCTAACGGTACTGAAATTTGTAAAGTGTTATTTTTAAGTGTTGTAGCATTATTGTCATCAAAGCTGTTGGCAAGTACAGATACTCGTGGCGACAAATAAGCTGCGCCTGTTACCGGGTTATTTAATAGCAGGTAAGTTTGTACAGGGTGCGAAAGCTTGATGGCATTTACATTGTAGCTTGTATAGTTAAATTGTACTCCGGTTTTTAACCTTATTTTTTTTGAAATATTATATAAAAGTGTAGTACCTGTTTCAATATTGATAGCAGATGATTGTGTGATTTTATCATTTAAAGCCTGAGACCGTACTGGGTTTGTAACAATTAGGCTACTGTTATTATTGCCGGGATTAGAGGCAAGCGAATTATTTTGTGATAGTTTTCTAAATCCTACTGAAGGGGTTATATAAAACTGAAAGGAAGCATTTTTTTTAAATCTTGAAGAGATGGCTTGATGATGAAAAGCATAATCTTCATACCACTCCTTGTCAGTCTGGCTTGTTGTTACAATATTTTTTGCCAGAGCAGTATTATTATTTTTGTTTGATGCTGTTGCGGAGGAAGTTAATGTTTCAGAAGCTTTAACATCCTGGTCTGTTACATCTTCGCCGGGAGTGTTCACTTCTTCTTTGATAAAATTAGAAGTGGGAGGCAAAGCAACAGCAATGATTTTTTTATCTGCATTTAAAGTATGCATTACATTAACCTGTGGCAAAGCTTTGGTTGACGGAGAGCTAAGTATAATTTTATTTACATGCAATGAAGGTGCGTCACCAGATATTAATAAAGTACGACTGCCGGGTTCTTCATCAATAATGCTGGTAGTATTGCCGGTAATATTTTTTTCACCAGGCTGAGGCTTTTTTGCATCGCTGTTAAGCTTATACTCACTCAGTTTTTTATCATCATTTAAAGCAGTAGTATTTTCAAATGGGCCTGCGTGGTTGTTGGTACTTAAATTATTAATTACAATTGTATGGGGTCTTATTGTTTGGTTCTTAAGAATGGAAGAGTTGTTAGTAATGCCAAGGTATAATACAGATGCCACTAAAAGTAAGCTGATAGCAAAGGATGGCCACCGTTTAGCCGGGTGAAGGTCGTTGTATAAGCTATGCCATACCTTTTTTGATGGATACATCCTGAAATTATCAGCGTTTTCCTTCAAAAACCTTTCAAAGTCATCATTGTAAAAATTGTCTTCCATCTTCCGCAATAAGCTTTTTTTGTAGTTTGGTTATTTTAATATGGTGTGGATTCAATAAATTTTTTTACCTGGCTAAAACCATACTAATGGTATTTTTTTCCTGGTTTTTTTGTAAAATATCTTTTTTTATAAGTATATCTTCCAGCATAGCCCTCGCCCTGGTATATTGGCTTCTACTGGTGCTTTCTTCTATATCTAACAATTCGCCAATTTCTTTGTGTGAAAACCCTTCAATTGCATAAAGATTGAGTACCGTTCTATATCCTATCGGCAAAATGCGGATGCACTCCACTACCTGTTTGGCCTGCATGATGGAGGGAATAAAATCTTCTTTGATGTGTAAACTGTTTGCATGAATGATGTCAACACTTTCGGCAAACTTTTTATTCTTTTTAAGGATATTGATACAGGTATGTACTATGATGCGGCGTATCCATCCTTCTAAAGCACCTTCATTGCGGTATTGATGCAATTGGGTAAATACTTTGATAAAGCCTTCCTGCAGCATATCTTCAGCATCTTCCTTATTTTTTGCAAAACGATAGCATACACCCAGCATGCGGGGGCTAAATCGGTTATACAATGCTTCCTGTGCCGAGGCATTGTTTTTTATTGTTCCGGCAAGCATTTGCTCTTCGGTCATAATAGGTAGATTTGTTCCCTATAAATGTAGGCAATTTTTAGAGATATGTCGCTGCCTGAGCATAAAAAAACTGCCAAATTAACAATTGGCAATTTGGCAGTTTGTATAAGGAATTTGGCTATTTTTTTCTTACAAGGCTATCCAAAGGATAATGTGCTTTTAGGCTGTCCTGAAGGGTATTGACCCAATTAGCTATAATGTTTTTTTGCGACTCATCTAATTTTGCATACCTGTGTATTATAGTATAAGAGGGGAGAGGCATACCTCCATCATTTACTTCGTCTTTAATTTTTGAGAGCTTCCGATATTGCCTTTTAAGAGGATAGCTGGCAAATTCAGAAAAATTTAATTCTCTTTTTCCTTCTTCAATATGACGATTTAGCCACCAGGCTACTGGCTGTACTTTTGAGTACCAGGGGTACACGGTATTGTTGCTATGGCAATCAAAACAACTAGCCCGTAGAATACTTTGTACCGTATCTGGTACGGTAAACTTTTGGGTAATATCATTTGCTGACAATGTATCAGAAAGATTTTTTGTTGGCTTAGGCATTAATTGAATGAGCACCAGCAATACCAATATTGTGATGAGTAATCGTTTAAAAAATGTACGCATAATGTTTTTTTTTAAATGAGTAAATCGCCAGTCATTTCTTTTGGTATTGGTATATCCATTATTTTTAAAATGGTGGGTGCAATATCGCCCAATTTACCGGGATTAATTTTTCCGTTCCAATCTTTGTCTATAATAAAAAATGGAACGAGGTTTAGTGTGTGTGCTGTATTGGGGGTACCATCTTCATTTATTTCATAATCTGCATTGCCATGGTCGGCTAATATAAAAATTGCATAGTCTTTGGCCTGTGCTGCACTTACTACTTTTTCTACACAGGTATCTACAGTTTCTACTGCTTTTATTACGGCATCCCATACCCCGGTATGGCCTACCATATCGGCATTGGCAAAATTGAGACAAATAAAATCAGGTTGTTTGTTATTAATTTCTTCTATCACTTTATCTGTCACTTCATAAGCGCTCATTTGCGGTTGCAGATCATAAGTAGCAACTTTTGGAGAGGGTACCATCAGCCGTGTTTCGCCTTCAAAGGGCACTTCACGCCCACCGCTAAAAAAGAAACTTACATGGGGATACTTTTCTGTTTCAGCAATGCGAAGCTGGGTTTTACCCTGGCCGGCAATAATTTCACCAATGGTATTTTGTAAATCATCTTTTTCAAACATGATGGCAATGTTTTTAAAAGTATGATCATATAATGTCATGGTAGTGAAATGAAGGGATAATGTATGCATCCCAAATTGCGGCATATTTGTTTGCGTAAGTACTTCTGTAATTTCACGGCAGCGGTCGGTGCGAAAATTAAAACATAGTACGGCATCTCCATCCTGTATGGTAGCATTTGCCTCGCTATTAATAATCGGCAATAAAAATTCGTCAGTAATATTTTTACTGTAACTGTCTTTGATAGCAGCTTGCAAATCGCCGGTTTTAATGCCGATACCATTTACCATAGCATCATAAGCAATTTTTATTCTTTCCCATCTTTTATCTCTGTCCATGGCATAATACCTGCCGGTAATGCTGGCAATTTTTCCGGTTGTGATTTTAAGATGCTGCTCCAGCTCATCAATAAAACGAAGGGCGCTCTTTGGGTCGGTATCCCGCCCGTCTGTAAAGGCATGTATAAAAAGATTGTCAAACTGCATGGCCTTACATACACTTGCAATAGCTTTTACATGATTGATATGCGAGTGCACGCCACCATTACTAACCAGCCCGGCTAAGTGCAGTTTTTTATGATTTGTTTTGGCATAATTTATTGCAGCAAGTAATTTTTCATTTTGCTGAAACTCGCACTTTTTTATGGCTACATTTATTCTTTCCAGTTCCTGGTACACAATGCGGCCTGCACCCAGGTTTAAATGGCCTACTTCGCTGTTACCCATCTGCCCATCCGGCAGCCCTACTGCTTCTCCGCAGGTTACCAGCGTTGTATTAGGATATTTTGCATATAAAGAATTTACAAAGGGTACTTTGGCATTTTGTATGGCATCGCTGCTTTTTACTTTTCCCAGCCCCCAGCCATCCATTATTATCAGTATTGCTTTTTTATTTTTCATGATACAAAGCTATATATTTGATTTAAATCTTTTTTGAGATTGTTTTAAATCTTCTTAAAGTTTTAAAAAGTACACAATCCCGACCGGTATTGGCACGTTTTTGGTCGAAAGAACCTTGTATCTTAAAAATTTAAACAATGAAGCGTATTTTACTTTTTTCTTTTGTTGTAACTTTTTTGATGTCGTTTTCTATGGGGCCCGGTATTAATGAAGTAATTGGAGCATTAAAAACAGGTAATGCATCGGGTATTGCCAAATATTTTGACAATACCGTAGAGATTACTTTGCCGGATAAAAGCAATAGTTATAGCAAAAGCCAGGGCGAGTTAGTACTTCGTGATTTTTTTAATATTTATGCAGTAAAAGGATTTACCATCATTCACCAGGGCGAAAATGCCGGTTCACAATATTGTATTGGCACTTTGGCTACCAGGTCAGGCTCTTTTCGAACTACCGTTTATATGAAGCAAAAGGGCGATAAGCAAATAGTGCAGGAAATAAGAATTGAGACGAAATAAAAAATGATTTGAAAAAAACTGAAATGCTTCCTCACCAGGAAGCATTTTTATTTTTAATAAACAGGGTTACTAAATAGTTCTACAACTTACCTTTGATTAATGGATTACAATAAACAATTAGAGCAGCTCATACATCAGGCAATTGCAGAAGATATTGGCCCGGGTGATTACTCTACTTTATCTACCATAGACGCAGATGCGGAAGGGAAAGCTATTTTAAAAATAAAGGACAACGGGATACTTGCCGGTATGCAGGTGGCCGAAATGGTTTTTAATATTTTGCAGCCAGGCAGTAAATTTATTGCATATAAAAAAGATGCCGATGAGATGAAGTATGGCGAACTTGCATTTGAAATAATTGCTAAAGTACATACCATATTAAAAGGCGAAAGGCTTGTATTGAATGCAATGCAAAGGATGAGTGGAATAGCAACGCTTACGCATCAATATGTAGAGCAACTTAAAGGATACAAAACAAAACTGTTAGACACCCGCAAAACCACCCCAAATTTCAGGCTGTTAGAAAAAGAAGCGGTGCGTATAGGCGGCGCCGTTAACCATCGGTTTGGATTGTACGATATGATTATGCTTAAGGATAATCATATTGACTATTGTGGCGGAATAGAAAAAGCTATCACTAAAGCTTACGAGTATGTACAAAGGCAGCAGCTAAATCTAAAAATTGAAGTAGAAACACGAAGCTTAGAAGATGTACAGAAAGTATTGCATGTTGGAAAAGTTGACAGGATAATGCTGGATAATTTTTCGCCGGATGAAATAAAGGAAGCGCTAAAAATAATAGATGGAAGGGTAGAAACGGAGGCAAGCGGCGGTATTAATATTGACAATATAAAATTATATGCAGCTACCGGGGTAGATTATATTAGTAGCGGCGCCATTATACACCAGGCCAAAAGCCTTGACCTGAGCCTGAAAGCGGTAAATTTTTAATGCAAGTATTATATGTCATCAAGAAAAAATAAAACTAATATGGGTGGGCTGGTTTACTCTACAGACCCTGATTTTAAGTTGCCGGTTGAAGAAGATGAGCAACAGCAAAACATACCTGCATCGCAGCAGATGTTAAAAATAATATTGCAAACCAAGCACAGGGCCGGTAAGGCTGTAACATTAATTGAAAATTATATTGGCCCCGATGAAGAAAAAGATGCGCTTTGTAAAAAATTAAAAACATATTGTGGTACAGGCGGAGCTTATAAAGACGGGG
Source organism: Bacteroidota bacterium (assembly GCA_018268135.1). Classification (GTDB taxonomy): domain Bacteria; phylum Bacteroidota; class Bacteroidia; order Chitinophagales; family Chitinophagaceae; genus Ferruginibacter. The sequence goes on along the minus strand of JAFDXD010000154.1, from coordinate 34,203 downwards.
AAATAATGATACAAGGTGATAACAGGGATAAAATACTGCAATGGCTGCATAAAAACGGGTATGCAAAGGCTAAATTAGGCTAACTCGTTTTTGTTAAAATATTACTATAAAAGCATACAGCTTTTTTTTTCTTTAATTTGCAACCAATAACATTTTACAGATGGTAAGCCAAATTTCAGCGGGGGTAAAAATTACGGTAGAAACATTCTATCAACCCGAGTATAGCAATCCGCTGAATAGTGAATTTATGTTTGCATATAAAATTACCATTGAGAATAATAATCTTTTTCCTATAAAATTATTAAGCCGGCACTGGCAGATATATGATAGCAATGGAAGTGTAAGAGAAGTAGAAGGAGATGGAGTGGTAGGCATGCAACCCAAAATAGCAACTAATGGAATGTATGAATATATTAGTGGTTGCAACCTACGTAGTGAGTTGGGGAAAATGCAGGGAACCTACCTAATGGAAAATGTACATACCGGGAAGACTTTTACGGTAATTGTACCCACTTTTGAAATGTGTGTGCCATTTAAAATGAATTAGTTGCTATCCGTTTAAATTACCTATATTTACCGCCAACACATATTAGCTTTTAGTATTATGATGTTTGTGAAAGCAAATTTTTCGGCATTATAATTTAAACGTTAATGATGTAAGGTATCAACTCTAAATTAATAACTAAATCAGCATGGCAAAAATTACTTTTAATAATTCAAATAATGAATTTTTTGTAAGCCTTAAAAGTAGTGTAGATAAGTATTTTGCAGATAATCGTATAAAGAAAACAGGAGACTGGCGTTTATTTTCAAAATCAATCATACTAAGTGCTGCAGCTATTACTTTGTACGCAACTTTACTATTGGCCCACCCTTACTGGCCTATAGCTATTGTACTGTGTATGTTGTCTGGCTTTGTATTAGCCGGTATTGGCTTTAGCATTATGCACGATGCAAACCATGGCAGCTACAGCCAAAGCCAACGGGTAAACGATTTTATGGGCCTTTCGTTAAATGCCCTTGGAGCCAACTCTTATTTTTGGAAGCAAAAACATAATATTATTCATCATACTTATACCAATGTAGATGGTATTGATGATGATATTGCAAAAAGCCCCATTATCCGCCAATGCGAATCGCAAAAGTGGGTGCCTGCGCACAGGGTACAATATCTTTACATGTTGCCTATTTATTCATTATCGGCAGTTTTTTGGATTTTCATCATGGATTTTTCAAAATATTTCGGCAGAAAAATTTATACTACTGATGCCTGGAAATTATCTACAAAAAATCATATAGTATTTTGGCTTACTAAAATTTTTTATGCCACATTTTATATAGCCCTGCCTATTTATGTATGGGGCGTAGGCGCATGGGCTATTGGTTTTTTGGTAATGAATATGTCTTTGGGTATTATACTTTCTTTGGTATTTCAATTAGCTCACGTAGTAGAAATTACAGAGTTTGAACATATCCCTTTAGATGCAACCAAACACCTTGAAACTGCCTGGGCAGAGCATCAGATAAAAACTACAGCCAATTTTGCAATGAAAAGTAAAGTCATATCCTGGTTTGTTGGAGGCTTAAATTTTCAAATTGAACATCACCTCTTTCCAAGGGTGAGCCATATACACTACCCTGCCATTAGTAAACTGGTACAGCAAAAATGCGAAGAATTTAATCTTCCATATAACCATTACCCCACCATGGCCGAAGCTTTGTTATCTCACTTTAGAGTGATGAAGGGGTTGGGCAAAAAGCCCGAAGGCATTGTAGTGCAGGAAAAATTTGCAGCAGCCTGATTAGGGCTTGTATTTAGCATCTGAAAATATTTTTTCTGCATCTGTTTCCATTAATTGTTTTAAGGGGATATCAGGATGTTTGCCCATATATTTTTTTACTATTTGCCAGCCTGCAAATGAGCCAATATTACCGGGGGATGCATCGCCCAATTCTGCTGTTTTGGGGCCTTCGCCAATATAATTTTTGGTAACATTGTAATCAATAGTTTGTAAAAAATTATTTTGTATAAATAAATTCCAAATAGCAGCTTCATGGTCATAGCAGCCTTTCAACTGTTCTTCGGTATAACCAATTAATTTATTTTCGGCAGTATAAGGCAAAAGCTTGCTCAGCATATAAAGCCTTTTACCTTTTTCTACCATTTGTACAATTAATGTTTTGTCTTCCAATTTTTCAGGGTAAATATCTGTTACAATATTCTTCATACAATTAATGGCAATATAATCCGGCTCAAAACGATTGCTCAAATAATCGGGGTAGGTTTCCTGCACCCATGTGGTTTTATACTGAGAATAATTTTTACCAAGATGCTGATGCAAGCCAATGATAAATGCATCTTCATCCAAAATATCTCCATAGCCGTCTAAAGGGCCGATATAGGTAATAATTTTAGAAGGCGTTTTGTATGTTGGAAAATAAAAATGTACAAACTGCAACCCTTTTTTTATTTCTTCTTCATATGGAGTAAAATCTTTAAAAACTTTTTCAGCTGTATCATATACCGGGCGGTAAGATGAGATAAAACTTTTTACATAGTTTAATGTACTGTCAGCAGGCCATTTGGGGTCGGTATTTAATATAGTGCTTAAAAAATTTTCACCAAAAGAAGGAAATTTTGCAATCAACTGATCAAGCCCCGGCCCCAGGTTGTTTGTATCGAGGCTAAATAAACCCTGCTCAAACCGATGGATAGATAAATTTATTTTTATATTGCTTACATCAGGAATTTTATTATTGTTATGGCAACTTAAAATAGTAACAGCTACCATAAAACAGAAGATCATTCGCATCATTTGAATAATTTAACTTTGCAAAAAAAAGAATTAAACAATAAATATAAAGTTAATAAGCGGTAAAAGTATTTATTACCTCAAGCAAAATATGCCGTAAAATTGTACAAATGAAAATAGTTTTAGCACAGCAAAATTATCATATAGGTAATATTGAAGGGAATACTAAAAAAATAATAGAAGCCATAAAGGCCGCCAGGCAACAGGCTGCTGACCTGATTGTATTTAGTGAGCTAAGCGTATGCGGCTACCAGCCTAAAGATTTTTTATATTTTAATGACTTTATCAATAAATGCGAACAAGCTATAGATGAAATAAAGTTGCATGCAGACGGTATTGCAGTAATAGTAGGGGCGCCACAACGCAACCCTGTGGTAAAAGGAAAAGATTTATTTAATGCCGCTTTTTTTTTAGCAGAAAAAAAAATACAACAGGTAGTGCATAAAACCTGCCTGCCTACCTATGATGTATTTGATGAAGACCGCTATTTTGAACCCGCCACAGAATGGAATATAGTACCCTATAAGAATAAAAAAATAGCCATCACCATTTGCGAAGATATTTGGAACCTGGGCGATAATCCCCTTTACAATAATTGCCCAATGGATATTTTAATTTCACAGCAACCCGATGTGATGATAAATATTTCGGCATCGCCATTTGATTATACACATGACGCTGACCGCAAGGCCGCAGTAAAAGCCAATGTGCTAAAATATAAGATTCCACTTTTTTATTGCAATGCAGTGGGCAGCCAAACCGAAATTGTTTTTGATGGTACATCGCTGGTATTTGATAAAGCTGCAAACCTATGCGGCAGGCTGGCATCTTTTAAAGAAGATATGCAATCTTTTATATTGAATGAAGATGGCTCCGTAAATGCATCCATCATCTTACAGGCACAGCACTTGCCCGATACAAGCCCCGACCCTGCTACGCTTGATGAAAATCTTAATATTGAAAATATTTACAAAGCATTGGTGCTGGGTATAAAAGATTATTTTGAAAAAATGGGCTTTAAAAAAGCAATACTCGGTAGCAGCGGGGGCATTGATAGCGCTGTTACACTGGCTCTTGCCTGCGAAGCATTGGGTAGCCAAAATGTAAGAGCCATCCTGATGCCATCTCAATACTCTACATCACATTCCATTTCAGATGCCGAGCAACTTAGTATTCATTTAAAAAACGAATACAATATTATACCCATAAAAAATATTTATGAGGCATTTATAAATGAGCTGCAGCCACTGTTTAAAAACCTGCCATTTAATATTGCAGAAGAAAATATTCAAAGCCGGAGCCGTGGAAATTTATTGATGGCCATTGCCAATAAGTTTGGTTATATCCTGCTCAACACTTCAAATAAAAGCGAATTAAGCACCGGCTATGGAACGCTCTATGGCGATATGGCCGGAGGGCTGGGCGTATTGGGTGATTGCTACAAAATGCAGGTATATGCTTTGGCAAAATATATCAATCGGGATAAAATAATTATCCCACAAAATATTATAACCAAGCCACCAAGTGCAGAACTAAGGCCCGACCAAAAAGATAGCGACAGCCTGCCCGACTATAATGTTTTAGATAAAATATTATACCAATATATTGAACATACAAAAGGGCCGGATGATATAAAAGCCCAGGGGTACGATGCCGCACTTGTTGACAGAATATTAAAAATGGTAAATGCAAATGAGTATAAACGAAATCAGTTTTGCCCAATCATACGCATTTCGCCAAAAGCTTTTGGTGTAGGCAGAAGAATGCCAATAGTGGCAAAATATTTAGGGTAAATATTTTTTCTGAGCGATGAAGATGCTTTAAAAATAATTATATGTTTACCACCTGTACGGCCGTACCATAGCAAAGTACTTCGGTTACACCACTCATTACATCATTAGCATCGTAGCGCACATTAATAATTGCATTAGCGGCTCTTTCCTGGGCATGTTGCACCATGTGGTTAAAAGCTTCTTCCCTGGCCTTTTCGCACAAATTAGCATAGATGGTTATTTTACCACCAAAGATAGTTTGAAACCCACCGGCCATATTACCAAGTAAGCTCCTGGAGCGTACTGTAATGCCTCTTACTACGCCAAGGTGTTTTATTATTTTGTATCCTTCTAATTGGTTGCTGGTTGTAATTAATTGTTGATCTACCATATTTTTTTATTTAAAATTAACAATCTTTTCTTGTACAACATTAGATGGCAGCATTTTTGTTAATGAGGAGTTCGTAATTTGCAACATAGATAAATTCACTAATATGCTACAAACCGCAGAGGATATTCGGCTGTTGAATGAAAAAATAAATCATTCGGCAGCATTTGTTACCCGAATAAATGATGAACTAAGCAAAGTAATAGTAGGCCAGCAAACAATGGTAGAGCGATTGCTAATAGGGCTACTAAGCAATGGGCACGTATTGCTGGAAGGTGTACCCGGGCTGGCAAAAACACTCGCTATCAAATCGCTTTCGCAAAGCATCATGGCACAGTTTAGCCGTATTCAGTTTACCCCCGATTTATTACCGGCCGATGTAATTGGTACCATGATTTATAACCAGTCGAAAAATGAATTTGTAGTACGCAAAGGCCCCATATTTGCTAATTTTATTTTGGCAGATGAAATAAATCGTGCCCCTGCAAAAGTGCAAAGCGCATTGCTTGAAGCCATGCAGGAGAGGCAGGTAACCATTGGCGATAGTAGTTATAAATTGCAAGAGCCTTTTTTAGTATTAGCTACACAAAACCCCATTGAGCAGGAAGGCACTTACCCATTGCCCGAAGCACAGGTAGATAGGTTTATGCTGAAAGTATTGGTAGAGTACCCTACCAAATCAGAAGAGCAATTAATTATCAGGCAAAATACTCTGGGGCTAAATTCTCCGGTAATAAACCCGGTAGCTTCTACCTCCGAAATACTTACAGCCAAAGAACTGGTAAGGCAGGTGTACCTTGATGAAAAAGTAGAAAACTATATTCTGGATATTGTATTTGCCACCCGTTTTCCGGATAAATATAATTTGGCAAAATTAAAACCATTGATTGACTTTGGAGGCTCGCCAAGAGCAAGTATTAACCTGGCACTGGCTGCAAAAGCGTATGCATTTTTAAACAAACGAGGTTATGTAATACCCGAAGATGTTAGGAATATTTGTATAGATGTATTGCAGCACAGGATAGGGCTAAGCTATGAAGCAGAGGCCGAAAACATAAAAGTAACAGATATTATTAATGAAATTTTGAAAACGGTAAATGTGCCATAGCGAAAGCTGCTAAAATGCAAACAACAGCCGACATATTAAAAAAGGTAAGAGAGCTTGAAATTAAAAGCAAAAAAATTACTACGCATCTTTTTACCGGCGAGTATCACTCTGCATTTAAAGGGAAGGGAATGAGCTTTAGAGAAGTGAGGGAGTACAGTGCAGGAGATGATGTACGCTTTATTGACTGGAATGTAAGCGCCCGTTTCTCTCATCCATTTACAAAATTATTTGAAGAAGAGCGGGAGCTTACGGTAATGTTGCTGGTAGATACCAGCAGCAGTAATTTATTTGGCACTATTGGCAAACGAAAAAAAGACCTGATAATAGAAATGGCTGCTATTATTGCTTTTAGCGCCATCAATAATAATGATAAAGTAGGGGTTATTTTTTTTAGCAACAAAGTAGAAAAATTTATTCCGCCTAAAAAGGGAAGGCCGCATGTACTTTATATTGTAAGAGAATTGCTCACCATGCAACCCCAATCAAAGGGCACCGACCTGGATGAAGCCATCCGGTATTTTAATAATACTACCAGGCAAAAAAGTATTGCATTTATTTTAAGTGATTTTTTGAGCAGTGGGTACAACAATGACTTAAAAGTAATTGGCAAAAAGCATGATGTAATAGGAGTAAAAGTGTATGACAAAATGGATATGCAATTGCCCGATGTGGGCCTGATGCAGGTAGAAGATGCAGAAAATGGAAATATAAAGTGGCTGGATACTGGCAATGCACTGGTAAGGCATAACTACCAGCAAAATTTTTTTAAACACAGCGATGAAAGCAAAAAATATTTTAGGCAGGCGGGAGCAAGCCTTTTGCATATCCGTACCGATGAAGATTATATAAAAATTTTACAAAAGTTTTTTTTAAAAAGAAAATAAGCAATTTTAAAACCGATAATGTTAAGCAGAAAAACCAGTATTCTTATTTTTAGTATAGCAATATTTGCCTGTTCTGCCCTGTGTGTACAAAAAAGTTTTTCGCAAAGCCTGCAAACAAGTATTGATAAAAAATCAATTTTAATAGGAGAACAAATTCATTACGAACTGAAGTTTGTATTGCCCAACACTAATTATACCATTGAGTTTAACCTTCCGGATTCTTTTCCTCATTTTGATATTATTAGCAAATTAAAATCCGACTCTACAGATGCCAATGGTCATTACCTGGTAATGCAGCGAATAGTATTAACCAGCTTTGATTCCGGCAAATGGGCCCTTCCTTCTTTTCCTATAAAAATTACCAATGTTTCAAAAGATTATACCATCATGGCAGATTCGGCCATTATTAATGTGGGCTATGCCCCTGCAGATAGTACCGGCCAGCTTAGGGATATAAAACCCGTGATGGATGTATTTGTAATTGATAATTCCTGGATGTACATTATTGCCGGAATTGTATCGGCTATTATCATATTTATATTGCTTTACAGGTATTTTAAAAACAGGCCCAAAAAAGCAAAGCCGGTTTTCAGTTCATCTCTTTCGCCATACGATGAAGCCATGCAGTCATTAAAAGATTGCACAAAATATAACCTGCATGAGTCGGCAGAAATTAAAGAGTACCATACCGCTTTAGCTAATATTTTTAAAAAATACCTTAGCCGGATGAACAGACAAAATTTGATGAACCGTACTACCGGCGATGTATTGCTAAGCTTAAAACAGGCAAATGCAAATGAGGTAGTGCCAATGATAGCCGAAGCTTTGCGTACAGGCGATGCCGTTAAGTTTGCAAAATATATTTCGTCGGATGCTGAGCATAAAAAAAGTATGGAAGATATTAAAGCCGCAATAGACATGCTGGAGAAAATATTTAAACAAAATAAATTGGATAAGGGTGCTGTTTAATTATTTTAACCATATCGAATTTGGGCAGCCCTGGTTTTTTTTACTTCTTTTGCTGATACCTGTATTAGTGTGGTGGTATTCCAAAAAAAATAACAGGCTTAGCGCTTCTGTTCCCATGTCTTCTACGGCAGCTTATGGGCTTGGCTCGTGGAAAGCCACCATGCGCAACCTGCCATTTGTATGCAGGCTTATTAGCATTGCTGCCATAGTAGTAGCCCTGGCAAAACCACAGGTGAGAGATGAGCAGCAGAGAGCAGAAGGAGAAGGTATTGATATCGTATTATGTATAGATGTAAGCGGAAGTATGACCGCCCAGGATTTTACTCCCAACAGGTTAGAGGCTGCAAAAAATGTGGCTATCAATTTTGTAAATAATAGATTAACGGATAGAATTGGCGTGGTAATTTTTTCGGGAGAGAGTTTTACACAATGCCCGCTTACTACCGACCATGCCGTATTAATTTCGGCCATTGAAAACATAAGGAATGGCTTGCTGGAAGATGGTACTGCCATTGGCTCCGGCCTGGGAACCAGTATTGACAGGCTTCGCAGCGGTACTTCAAAATCTAAAGTAATAGTATTGCTTACAGACGGAGAAAATAATGGCGGACTGATAGACCCCATAACGGCTAAAGAAATGGCAAAAACTTTTGGTATAAAAGTGTACACCATCGGGGTGGGTACCAATGGCATGGCGCCACAGCCGGTTAATACTCCATTGGGTGTAGTGATGCAAAGTCAAAAAGTATCTATTGATGAAGGCCTGCTTAAACAAATAGCTACTGAAACAGGTGGCAGGTATTTTAGAGCAACGGATAACGCATCGCTCTCAAATATTTATCAAACAATTGATACCCTCGAAAAATCAAAAGTAGAAATTACCACTACCATTCATTACAAGGATAAATATTTTCCGTTTATCATGCTGGCAATTTTATTTTTACTGATAGAGTTTGTTTTGAAATACCTTGTATTGAGAAAATTCCCCTGATGTTTGTTGATTTATAATAAACAGCTCACAAGCTGCCGGATAGGAGCGGCAGCCCGAGGAACGAGGGCTACAGCGTATAGCCGGTACTAATGCTGATGATTGTTTGCTGCCGATAGCCCCTGATAAAATCATAATTCATTACGCTTAACTTTGCGCCCATGCAGGCACTTGTTTATAAATCTACAGGCAGTTGGTACCAGGTAAAAAATGCCGACGGCCAAAAATTTAATGCACGCATTAAAGGCAAATTCAAAATAGAGGATATCTCATCTACCAACCCCATTGCTGTAGGCGACCTGGTAGAAATTGAAGATGAAGAGGATACAGAAAACACGGTGATAACTGAAATATACAACCGAAAAAATTATATAAACAGGGTATCGCCACACAATAAAAATCAACACCATATTGTGGCTGCCAACCTCGATCAGTTATTGCTGTTTGCTACCCTCAAAGATCCTAAAACTTCGCTTGGCTTTATTGACAGGTTTTTGGTAACAGCCGAAGCTTACCATGTGCCGGTAATAATTGTATTTAACAAAGCCGATTTATTTAAGAAAAAAGAAGAAGAAAAATTTGCTGAAATAAAAGAAAGGTATGAGCCAATAGGATATAAAATATTGCAGATGAGTGTAGAAAAAAACACAGGGGTAGATGCAGTAAAAGATTTTTTAAAAGATAAAACTACATTATTGAGTGGGCACTCCGGCGTGGGAAAATCTACTTTTATCAATCATATTTTTCCGGGGATGTTGCTTAAAACGCAGCAGGTAAGCGGCTGGAGCGGCAAAGGGATGCATACAACTACTTTTGCAGAAATGTTTGATTTGCCATTTGGCGGAAAAATAATTGATACACCCGGTATTAGGGAAATGGGCCTTGTAGATGTATCTAAGTCGGAACTATCACATTATTTTCCGGAGATGAGAGCATTGATATCTCAATGCCAGTTTAACGATTGTGTACACCTGGAAGAGCCGGGGTGCGCCATTAAAGAAGCGGTAAACAGCGGCCTGATAAGTACAGAAAGATACCTAAGCTACCTCAACATACGGGATAGCATAAACGAAAAAAACTATTAACGCCGTTAATAGTTTATACAAATGTAGGGTTAGTAATTTTTTTTAATAGGCTTGCTTTTGTAAAAACCTGGCTACTTCCATCACAGCATGATGGTTTTTCTTTACACTTTTTACCTGCTGTGGCAATATACTTACGCCATTAAATACATTGTAATGCAGGGTTAAAAACTGGTCTTTGTATTTAAAGTCCCAGTCAAGTGTGTCGGCATCATCTACCTGGTTCATAAAATCTACATGAAGGCATTCGGCAAGCGTGTTAGCTATTGCATAAAATTTTGTGATGCCACAGTTGTCATCAATTACAGCTTCTGTAGCACCAAATTGTGTCTTTAATTCGTAGCACATAAGTTTTTGGTTTTTAAAAAGGTATAGGGATAACGCCAAACTGATCAATATATTTTATTGCCGGCTCTAAATTTATGCTTATTGGCTCTTTTATTTATTTGCTCTTCCGACATACCTCGGGCATCATTGGGGCAGCCGAGCTTTTCTTTTTTATGAAACATCCTGCCTATAAAACAGCCGCCAAGCATCATCATCATGCAAAACATCATAAATAATATAACCAACTTTTTCATGATAATTTCTTTATATAGTCAATAGAAAAATACGCAAATTACACAGCAAAAATGATGCAATCCTTTTTAAAAAATACCAATGCTATTTTGGTAAATCTTTAAACCAGCTACTGTATTGCAAATAATTATTTGCAATCCGGTGTATCTCACCATTTATCAGCTCCTGGCTTACCTCCTTTACTTTTTTGGCCGGTACCCCGGCATAAATACTTCCGGCCTCTACCACGGTATTTTCTAACACTACCGCCCCTGCTGCAATCACACTATTGCTGCCCACATGCACATTATCCATCACAATGGCTCCCATGCCAATCAGCACATTATCATCTATAACGCATCCATGCACTATTGCATTGTGCCCAATACTTACATTATTGCCCACTAGGGTTTTAGTTTTTTCAAAAGTACAATGTATTACAGCCCCATCCTGCACATTCACTTTGTTGCCCAATCTTATACTGTTTACATCGCCCCTTATTACCGCATTAAACCATACACTACAATCATTCCCCATCTCTACATCGCCCACAATAGTAGCATTTGGAGCTACAAAACAATTATTGCCTAATACCGGCTCCTTGCCATTTACCGGAAAAATATATGCCATCAGTATAATTTTTAGATACTACAAAAGTAATAGTAGGGGCTGTCAACTTAAAAACTAATTTCAACAGTAGTTCCGGCTATCCGTTTCAAGCTCCATTTCATTTCGCTTTCCACTCCTATCCGGCAGCCATTCAGCAGTTTATCTTTCATCAGCAATCAGTACCAGTGCATTCATACAAACCAAGAGGCTCCGGCGCTGTAAGTATTTCAAAAGTATAAAGTATAAAAACAGGTTTTATAAATTAATTTTGCATACCAATATATTGTATCAAAATATTTTACCATGACCAATCGCCAACTTTTTCTCTCCCATGTAGGCCAAACTTCCGAAGCGCCGCTCTGCCTCAATATGGTAAAAGCAGAGGGAAGCTATATGTGGGATGTAAATGGTAAAAAATACATTGACCTCATAGCCGGAATAAGTGTATGCAATATTGGCCACCGCCACCCCGCTGTGGTAGAAGCCATCAAAAAACAAGCAGATGAATACCTGCATATAATGGTATATGGTGAGCTGATAGAAAACCCGCAGGTAGCTTATGCCAAAATGCTTACCGATCATTTGCCAAAATCATTAAACTCTGTTTTTTATACAGCCAGCGGCGCCGAAGCTACAGAAGGCGCCATGAAACTTGCCAAGCGCTACACCGGGCGCACACAGATTGTAAGTTTTAAAAACTCTTATCATGGCAGCACACAGGGAGCTTTGAGCATTATGGGCAGCGAGTATTGGCAACAGGCATACCGCCCATTGCTACCGGGCATTGTACAACTTCATTACAATAATTTTGACGACCTACAAACCATAACAACCCAAACTGCCTGCGTAATAGCCGAAACCATACAGGCCGAAGCAGGCGTAATACCACCGCAACATGGATGGCTAACGGCATTGCGTAAACGCTGTACCGAAACCGGCACCCTGCTGGTGTTAGATGAAATACAATGCGGCTTTGGCAGAAATGGTACTACCTGGGCATTTGAGCAATTTAAGGTGGTACCCGATATACTTTTGCTGGGCAAAGCCCTGGGCGGAGGCATGCCACTCGGTGCATTTATTTCCGATAAAAAAATAATGGATGCTTTTACACATCACCCTGTGTTGGGGCATATCAATACTTTTGGCGGGCATCCCGTAAGTTGTGCAGCAGGCTTTGCCGCATTTAAAGTATTGCTTAGCGAGAATATGATTGGCCAGGTAAAAGAAAAAGAGCAATTGTTTTTATCATTGTTACTACATCCGGCTATCAAAAGCATCAGTAGCTGCGGATTGATGATGGCTGTTGCCTTTGAAGATTTTGCTACCAACAAAAAAGTGATAGATGCATTAATAGAAAAAGGGGTGTTTACAGACTGGTTTCTGTTTGCAGCCAATGCACTTCGCATAGTGCCTCCGCTCAATATCAGCAATAGCGATATTACCACAGCCTGCCATAAAATAATTGAAGTGCTTAATGAAATAACTAATTAGTATTCGGTTTGTTTTTTGCAGTTGCAATTCCTTGTAACTATGCTGAATCTTTAACCAGCTATTTGTACAAATACATTCTATAGCAGCAGGGGTGCTGTCTTAACATTTTATGCGTAGCAACAAATGAATACAACCTAGCTTTTAAAATGTAATACCCGGGCAGAATTTTTATTTTTTTTTGACAAAATAAAATTTGCTTTCATATATTTATTCATTTACTTTGTAGTTCAAAGTGCTTTTTATGAATGAGCAACAACAATCTTTAGAAACGCTGCAGGATATTAAAAGGATGATGGAACGCAGCGGCAGGTTTATCAGCCTGAGTGGCCTTAGCGGTGTAAGCGCCGGTATTTGCGCCCTTGTAGGAGCGGCAGTAGCTTACCCCTATGTAGAGCGCCACAAAGATGGCCTTACGAGTTGTAAAATTTCTTCCGGTTTGTCGGGCGGGATGGAAAGCATAGTGCAACTGCCCCTCTTTTGGATAGCGGCAGCTACATTTTGTGCAGCCTTGTTAAGTTCTTTTATTTTTACTTTTCTCAAAAGCAGGAGAGAGCATACTGCACTCTGGGGTAGCAGCGCCAGGCGTTTACTCATCAATGTGAGTGTTCCATTATTGGCTGGTGGGTTTATTTTATTGCGCCTTATTCAGCAGGGCAATAATAGCCTGCTTGCGCCGGGTTGCCTTATTTTTTATGGCCTTGCCCTTATCAATGCCAGTAAGTACACCCTGAATGAAATAAGGTACCTTGGCTATTGCCAGATAATATTGGGCATTATTGGATTATGGTATGGCGGCTATGGGCTTTATTTGTGGGCATTTGGGTTTGGGGTATTGCATATTGTGTACGGTGCTTACATGTGGTGGAAGTATGAGAAAAATCTGCAAAAAGATATCTTAACTACGTAAATGATGCAGAACCCAATTGATAATTTAAATAAAATATTTGATAGCCGGGTAAGGCTTGGTATCATGAGCGCTTTGTCGGTAAATGATGAGGTAAATTTTAACGATTTAAAAGAGCTGTTGCAAATTACAGATGGCAACCTGGCCAGCCATTTAAAAGCGTTGGAAGAAAACAATGTCATTAAGGTACAAAAAGGATTTGTAGGAAGAAAAACCAATACTACGTACAGCATTACCAAACCCGGTCAAAAAATCTTTAAAGCTCATTTAGAAGCCCTGGAAAAAATGATAAGGAGCACCCGCTAATTTTTTTTGATTAAACACTCTGAAATGCAAAGTACTTTTAAAAATAAGTAAAAAGATGTATAAAATTATCGTTTTTATCCGGTCGAAGGTATTGGTATATCTTACGCACAATATGGCACTCCCTGTACTTCGTGTTATTCGTAAGCCGGAAATGTTTCCTTATACAATGGGCCAGCTTTTGCATTTTCCCCAGGGCACCCTTGGCAAAAACCTGGCTGATTTTATAATAAAGAGACAAATAAAATTATTGCCATATTATGCAAGGCATGATATAAAACATATTTTACTGGAATATGATACTACGGATGAGGGCGAGGTATGCCTGCAATGCTTTATGATGGGAAATGGGCATTTATCATTTCCGGTAGTGGCCACATTTTTGTATGGTATCATTACCATGCCGGAGCATTGGAAATTGTTTAGAAAGGCTTATTGCAGAGGCAAAGCCAGTCCGTATATTAATAATTGGGAATGGTTTGATATTTTAACCGAACAAACAATAGTATTGCAAAATATAATTAACAACCGAAATCATTTATATGAATAGATTTATTAAATCAGTTGGTTATGCATTAAGCGGTATTAAATATTGCCTGGCTACCGGAAAAAATTTTAGAATACAGTTAGTGGTGGCTTTAATTGTAATAGGTATGGGTATTGCCTTGCAATGTACAGCTATAGAGTGGCTGGTATTGCTGCTTTGTATTGGAATAGTACTCTCATTAGAAATGATGAATAGCGCCATAGAAAAAAGCTGCGATATGCAACAAACCGGGGTTCACCCTACTATTAAAATTATTAAAGATATGGCTGCCGGTGCGGTACTACTAATGTCAGTAGTATCAGCCATTTGCGGAGCTATAATTTTTTTACCAAAATTGCTGCATTTTTTTAATTTAAATTTTTAATAAAATGAATTCTCTTAGTTTGTTTGACAGGTTGCTTTTGTTGTTCATGATTTTTATTGGAGCAATGATTGCATTTAGAATAGTTTATACAGGCAGCCTGGTACATTTGTTTTTGGGCTGGAACATTTTTTTAGCATGGGTTCCATATATGCTAAGCAATTATTTTATTGCGATAAAAGAAAAATCAAAATGGATACAGGCAAGCATATTTGTGGGCTGGTTATTGTTTTTTCCCAATGCCTTGTACCTGGTAACCGATCTGGTGCATATTGAAGACAATGCTGGCATACCTGTATGGTATGATGCAGTATTATTATTTGCCTCTGCTTTTATTGGTATTGTAATGGCATTTGTGTCTTTAAGAAAAGTAGAGTTTTTTCTTCTCACCTATTTGAATAAAAAAGTGGTACAAATAGTTATTCCGGCTATTTTATTTATAGCATCTTTTGGGGTGTACCTTGGCCGTTTTCAAAGATGGAATAGCTGGGATGTAATAAAAAACCCAATTGGCTTAGCCATGGATATTGCAGGAAATTTTATTTCTCCCATACAAAATTATAAAACCTGGGCCGTTACCATTTTATTTACGGCCATATTTAGCCTGGTATATTTCTTTTTAAAAATATTATCCCGGGAATTTGATGTAAAAAAGTAATAGACTATTGCCAGATAAATAAAAATGCCGGAAGTATTTTCCGGCATTGTATTTTAAAAATCTAATCCTAAGGAAAGATATAAAATCGGTTTGCCTTTAAAGAAACCACTCATGGGCCAGCCTGCATCAAACTTTACAAAATAGCCCAAAGCTGTAGTACGGGCGCCAAAGCCATACCCGCCTGCAAATGGGCCTACACCTCCGGCTTTTAATTTTACCACTGCATTGGGAAACGAGCCATATATTACTTCAGGCCTTTTTATGCCATTGTAATTTCCATTCCATGCAGTACCCAAATCAATAAATTGTATGAGTTGAAAATTTCTTATCAGTGGGTTATTGGCAGTTTTATCAAACAAAGTAGAAACTACCGGAAGCCTAAACTCACTATTAAGCACAACCGCATTATTACCATTCGCTACATTTTGTATATACCCTCGCATATTTACTGCAAGGCTTTGAAAAGCGTAGTCCTGGTCTTGCGCAGGTTTGTTGCTTTCATCAAAATAGCGATAACTGCCATCATTCTTTACATTGCTGCCAAACATCAGCCATCCGTCTTCGCCACCTAAGTAGTAGATGAGCTTTTGATTGCCAAAGCTAAAATCGCCGGCTGCCCTGCCTGCCCAAATAAAGTTGCGATAAATTGGGTAATAATACCGGGCATCAAACCCAACATTATAAGTATTGCGGCCTGCAGCGGTTTCTTTTTTTCCGGCTTGCACATTCCAATCTCCATATATTTTATATCTAAGCCCATTCCAAATATTTTGTGCAGGGTTCAGGGTGTTGTCATACACAAATTCAAGGTGGCTTACAGAGTAATATCTTTTTTGATCGGGCACAGAAGCGCTTGGTACATCTACACTGGAATACACAAACCTTTCTGCACGTATGCCGGAAGTAAATCTTATACTTTTAATTTTATCAAAGGGGTAAGAAACATTTGCCTGGTACAGGTTGGTGAAATCTTTAATAAGATACCCAGTTTGATCTGAAAACCTTTCTACATTTCTGTAATAGGAAAGCCCCCAATCAAAACGCCTCTTTAGGTTTTGATAATTTAGCAACCATTCATTGTCTTTTAAATTGGTGCCTATTTTAAATGCGCCATTTATTTTTATATCTTCCATTAAGTCAGATGTACCCAAAGTAATAAGTCCATTAAGCGGTGAGCTGCTATTGAGCATAATAGGGCCGCTGCCACCTGTATAGGTTTGGTAGCGATTTACCAGTACAGTGTTATTTAGATTTACAGAGCCATAATCTACAGAAAATTTGATGGGCTTATATTTATACAATTTTGCAGTAGCTAACACTCCGGGTTGCTGGTATAATGTAGTAACCTGCTCAGTATTTGCATTGGAGTTTTTTACTAAGCTTGTAGTATCATTCGAAAATTCATTTTGAAAGAAATCATTTTGCTTTGTTGTTGAGTCTGCAGCCGGTTTATGGCTTGCAGGTGATGATGGGCTGGTAGATGGCGCTACAGAAGTGAGCCTGCTTTCTTTCATTAATTTTTTTGCATACTCTGTGGGCTGGGCTGTTATATTTCTTTTATACAAAGCAT
This sequence comes from Bacteroidota bacterium, assembly GCA_018268135.1. Classification (GTDB taxonomy): domain Bacteria; phylum Bacteroidota; class Bacteroidia; order Chitinophagales; family Chitinophagaceae; genus Ferruginibacter. Next base: position 17,198 of record JAFDXD010000154.1, on the reverse strand, counting down.
TTTCATCAATTTTTAATTTGTATAATATTTTTTCATCACTTTGGCGGGTTACTTCACTTACCTGGTTATTGTCTCCTGCAATTCTGGTTTCTGCAAGGCTGCTTGGGTAATTGCTTAAAGGAAATGTATAAACCGAATCTTGAGATACAGCAACAACGGCTACAGAATCTACATCCGTTTTTTTATAAACCCTTAGTGTGCTGTCAACTTCCTTAGCAGAGGGGTTTCTTAATATTTCATCGGCAATTAATACAAGGGTATCTAAGCCTGCAGCTTTGGTGGTAAAAAAACCGGCATAGCGGTTTGCAATACCGTTTTCGTCACTCACAAACGTGAAATGATTTTGATTGTACTGCATTGGATAGCGGGCATTGCCATATTTTAAATTGGTTAATTGCGTTACCTGGTTTAGCTCTGGCTTATCGCCAAAATCTGTAATCATAAATACATTGTACCTGCTATTTCCGGGCAACACGGTATCGGCGCTTTTGGCTGAAGCAGAGGGCCGGTTGCTGCTGAAAATAATACCATTTTTATTTGGAAAAGAAATAAATGATGCGTCAATATTATCATACACATCATTTGTAATTTGTTTTATTTTTTCATTTTCCAAATTCATGGTATAAATGTCTGTATGCCCGTTTTTTACAGCAGACAATAAAAGCGTACGGCTGTCGAGGCCATACTTTACATCCTGCACCTGATTAAATTTTGAGGTAAGGTCTATCTTATATTGCTTTATACGGGTGATAAGGTCATATACAAATAAATTGAGTTTTCCTTCACTGGTATAAATTACGGCAATCCTTGTTCCTTTGGGGTCCCAGGCCATCAATGGGTAGCTTGGGTTCATCTCGTTTTCGTAAGAGCGTACACCATATTTTAGCAAAGTATGATTTTCAAAATCATCATTTAAAATTACCCTTACTATTCCTTTTTTATATTGTGTAACTACGTAAGAATTATTTCTCTTTTGAGGGTTTACATTAAAGCGGTAATAGTTAAGCCGTTTGCTGATATCAAAACCTTCTATATAATTTCCTTTAGGGTACGATTTTCTTCTGGTAATATCTTTTGAATATTTATCATCCTGATATTCCATAAAGGATTTAAGTAAATCATCAAACTTGAGTTTTGTAATTTGAAGGCTTGCCTTATTGAGGCTTTTATAGGTTCGGGCCAGGTACAAAAAATAAGTAACGTTTTCTTTTTTAAATTTTTCTTCAATATAATACCAAAAAGCGTGGCCTGCAAGCAAGGGTCTTGCAAAAGCCAGGCTCGAAAACTTGTTATAATTGCTGCTTAAAATTTCACTTTTTAAATCATCATCAAGGTCGGTACTCCAATTTTCGCCAAGATAAGCTACATAGCCATCTGTAAGCCATTCAGGCAGGTCGAGCAGGGCCTGATTGCCAGCTACTTCGCCAAGGTCATCTCCAAACAATACATTTTTTGTAATAATATCTGCAATGCCCTGCCGTATTTGCCTTTTTAAATTGGCATGATTGGCATCAAAATGAATAACCATTTTGTTATTTACCATTCGGGTTACATTGCCCGTATTTAATAAATTACTTTCGAGGCCAATATTGGTTTGCTGCATATCTGCAAACTCATTATATAAAATAATATTTGCTCTACGCTGTAGGCTAAATTCTGCCGCAGCCTCTAATTCAGGCAATTCTTTTTCTGCTTCCTGGGCAATGTATTTAGCAAGCTCCTGGCCATCATTATAAAAATATACATTAAAATTTCTTGTTTGGTAGTACTGCCATTTGAATTTTTTATACTGCACCCTGTTTTTGCCAAACTGTACACTATTTACCTGTGTAAATCCTGCAAAAGATATTGCCAATAAAAAAAACAAGAAAAGAGATATTCTTCTGAACTTTGCCATGCTACAATTTTGATATTGAGAATTAAAATTACTTTATTAGCATTAATCGCTAAAATCTTTTAAAATCAGTAAATGTTAAAAATTAAATCCTTTACTTTTAATCCGATACAGGAAAATACGTATATTCTTTACAACGAGTTCAATCATTGTATCATTATTGACCCCGGTACCTATTTTGACTATGAAAAGGAAGAGCTTGCCAATTATATAGAAAAGAGTGGGCTTACTCCCAAAATGCTGCTTAACACACATTGCCATCTTGATCATGTATTTGGAAATAAATTTATTGCAGAAAAATTTGGCTTAGGCCTATCGATACATAAGAATGAAGAACAAATGCTGCAATATGCACCAACCAGCGGGCTTATGTACGATATGCCTTTTGATAACTTTACCGGCGAATTGTTTTTTATTAAAGAAGGAGATACCATTTCTTTAGATGATGATAAATTAATAGCATTGCATACACCTGGCCATAGCCCCGGCAGCTTAAGTTTTTATTGCGAAAAAGATGGTTTTGTTATTAGTGGCGATGCTTTATTTTATCGCAGCATTGGCCGAACTGATTTGCCCATGGGTAACCATGAAGCCTTAATAACTAGTATCAAAAACAATTTATTTACCCTGCCAGATGAAACGCTTGTTTACAGTGGCCATGGCCAGCCTACCAGCATTGGCGAAGAAAAAAAGTATAATCCCTTTTTTGAGTAAGGGAGCCTAATCTTTTTTCATACATAACTCTATCAATACACTGTTTGTATTTTTCGGATGTAAAAAACATACCAGCTTATTATCTGCTCCGTCTTTAGGAGACTCATTCAAAAAAACAAAGCCTTCTGCTTTTAGCCTGGCTATTTCTGTAAAAATATCTTCTACCTCAAATGCAATATGATGTATGCCTTCCCCCTTTTTTTCGATAAAACGAGCTATCACACCATCATCGCTTAAACTTTGTACCAATTCTATTTTTGTATCTCCCTGCCTGAAAAAAGCAGTATTTACCTGCTCTCTTTCCACTATTTCAGTTTTGTAACACTGACTATTCAGCAGTTTTTCAAATAATGGAATAGCATTTGTAAAATCTTTTACGGCGATACCTATATGTTCAACTTTTAGCATATTTATTGGTTAGATGTGTTTATTTACGAAATAAGGATAAAATGAATGAGAACTATAGTTTGATTGCTAAAAATAGAACCTTTTATAGTAATTTTGTATTAAATAATTTATCTTAAAGATTATGTTGAAATTGCCTATTTATTTAGATAATAATGCCACTACCCCCATGGACCCGAGGGTATTAGAAGCTATGACGCCCTTTTTTTTGCAACATTTTGGTAATGCTGCCAGCCGCAACCATCCCTTTGGCTGGGAGGCAGAAGAGGCTGTAGATTATGCAAGAGAGCAGGTGGCAAAATTAATAGGGGCCGACCCAAAAGAAGTAATTTTTACCTCAGGCGCTACCGAGGCAGATAACCTTGGTATTAAAGGGGTTTTTGAAATGTATGCCAGCAAAGGAAACCATATTATTACTGCTACTACTGAACATAAAGCAGTATTAGACACTTGCAAGCATATAGAAAAAATAGGTGGTGAAGTAACCTATTTGCAGGTAAATGCAGAAGGCTTAATAGATTTGAAAGAACTGGAAGCTGCCATAAAACCTACTACCATTCTTATTGCTATAATGTATGCAAATAATGAAATAGGAACCATACAACCCATCAAAGAAATTAGTGCCATTGCCCGCAAAAATGGTGTACTGGTATTTACAGATGCTACACAAGCCGTAGGCAAAGTGCCGGTAGATGTAAATAAAGACGGGATAGACCTGATGGCTTTTAGCGCCCATAAAATGTATGGCCCTAAAGGCGTAGGTGCATTGTATGTGCGCCGCAAAAATCCCAGGGTAAAAGTTACTGCTCAAATGGATGGCGGTGGCCACGAAAGAGGAATGCGTAGTGGTACTTTAAATGTGCCCGGCATTGTGGGCTTTGGTAAAGCCTGCGAATTGTGTATGCTTGATATGGAAGCAGATACTAAACGCATAAGCAAGCTTCGGGATAAGCTTGAAAATGCTTTAATGCTATTAGAAGAAGCTTATGTAAATGGCAGCAAAGAACACAGGTTGCCTCATGTTACCAATATTTCATTTAAACATGTAGAAGGCGAAGGCTTATTAATGGGCTTTAATAAAAATATAGCCCTCAGTTCAGGCTCTGCCTGCACTTCCGCTTCTCTGGAACCTAGCTATGTATTAAAAGCATTGGGCCTGGGCGACGATCTTGCTCACAGCTCTTTACGGTTTGGATTAAGCCGGTTTACCACAGAAGAAGAAATTGACTATACCGTAAAAGCTATTAGCGAAACCGTTATTAAGTTAAGAGAAATGAGCCCGCTTTGGGAAATGTATAAAGAAGGCATAGATTTGAATACTATTGAATGGGCTGCACATTAGCAGATTATTAAAAAAATAAACAGCAATAGAGTATTGAACTTTATTGAAATTGTAAACGATATAAACTTTATAAAATGGCATACTCAGAAAAAGTTATAGATCACTATCAAAACCCAAAAAATGTGGGTACACTTGATAAGGCAAGCAAAAATGTAGGCACCGGTCTTGTAGGTGCTCCCGAATGTGGCGATGTAATGCGTCTGCAAATACAGGTAGATGATGCCACCGGAGTAATTACAGATGCTAAGTTTAAAACTTTTGGATGCGGATCTGCCATCGCATCATCCTCTTTAGCTACTGAATGGCTTAAAGGCAAAAGCGTAGATGAAGCTCTTAAAATAGACAATATGGATATAGTTGAAGAATTGAATTTACCTCCGGTAAAAATTCACTGCTCCGTATTGGCCGAAGATGCTATTAAGGCTGCCATTAATGACTACCGCATTAAAAATGGTATGGAAGCTATTAAATTTGAAGAAAGTGTAGTACACTAATCTTGTAATGTTACTTTATTATTAAAACTCAGGGCACTCTAAAAACATTATGACGGATAACGGTATATACATCAGTGATAAGGCAAAGGAAAAAGTAGTTTCCTTAATGAAAGATTCGGGTGTGGCTGAAGATTCCAGCTACTTTCTTCGTGTAGGCGTAGTAGGTGGAGGTTGTAGCGGCCTTAGTTATAAAATGGATTTTGATAACGAACAAAAACCAATGGATCAGGTATTTGAAGATAAAGGAATTAAAATTGTAACTGATCTTAAAAGTTTTTTATATCTCGTAAATACTGAACTTGAATTTAGCGATGGGCTAAATGGTAAAGGCTTTTACTTTAATAATCCTAATGCCAGCCGTAGTTGCGGATGTGGCGAAAGTTTTGCTGTATAATTTTTTTTACAAAATTAACACAGAGGCTGTCTCATTCAATAGAGGCAGCCTCTGTTAATTTATATTATTATTGCTCTTCCATTTTTATTGCAGGAGCTGGTGGTGGAGGCGGAAGTTGGCCATATTTTTTCTCGTAATAGGCTTTATGTTTCTGCCATTCTGAAAATTTAATCACATCAATTCTCTTTTGATTTTTATAAACCCATACTACTCTTCCGGTTTTTAAATTTTTAACTTTTAAATCAATACCGTCTTTTACTATCCTGGGAGGGATAAATTTTATATCTTTTACAACCGTTGGCTTAACATAAGTTTTTTTACCATGTTTATTTAAAATAGGCGGTGGAGGAGGTGGTGGCGGTGGCGGAGGCGGTGGTGGAGGCGGCGGCGGCGGCGGTGGAGCCATTTCTGTAGGTGGCGGCGGCGGTGGAGGTGGGGCTGCTTTAGTATTTGTTTGAGCTTGTACTTGCAACCCTGCAAGGAAAATAATAATAGCTGAAGCTACAATCTTTTTCATGAATGTAAATTTTAAAAGTAATTAGATTTGAAGCGCTGTAAATGAGATTCAGCCAACGCCTTTTTCCATAAATTGTCAAAAAAAATCCCCCACAAAAGTTGTGGGGGAACCAGAGCAGTTGGTTTTGGTAAACAAGTTGGCCTGCAACGGCTTTTTTATAAAATTGTAGCAGTTAATTAAAAGATAGACAATGACCATTTAAAAAAGGCTGCATAAATTATATTTTTTTTTATGATAATTGATTGCCAAAGCAGTATTAGCTTGTTATATAGTAAATTGCAACAACTTTTTAAATCATGTGGAGCATCTGTAAAAAAGAATTGAACCAGTTTTTTAGCAACCTTACCGGGTATATTGCCATTATCTTATTTCTATTGATTAATGGGATTTTTCTATTTATACTACCTGCAAGCAGCATTTTTGAGTATGGTTATGCCAGTTTAGACAAATTTTTTGAGTTGGCCCCCTGGGTATTGCTTTTTTTGGTGCCTGCAATTACCATGCGCTCATTATCTGATGAGTTTAAAGCAGGTACTTTCGAAATATTAAAAACCAAACCTCTCTCTTCGCTGCAAATTGTACAAGGAAAATATTTTGCCATACTACTGGTATTGATTTTTGTAATAATACCTACGTTTGTTTATATCATTACTATCAAATCATTGAGCGCTTCCGGAAATATTGATACCGGCGGAATTGCAGGCAGTTATATTGGTTTGTTTTTACTGGCGGCTACTTTTGCAGCCATTAGTTTATGTTGCAGCAGTTTTACAAGCAATGCTGTAATAGCATTTTTAATAAGTGCATTTGTATGCCTTATATTGTATTTTGGATTTAATGCCATCAGCCATTTACCCTTGTTTCAGGGCAATGCTGATTATTATATAGAAATGTTGGGGATTGATTTTCATTATCAAAGCATCAGCCGTGGGGTGCTTGATAGTAGGGATATAGTATATTTTGCAAGCATTATTTTTCTTTCCTTATTAATTACTCAAAAAAATCTACATACAAAATAAATGGCCGTACTAAAAAAAATATGGGGCAGTAAATTATGGATTGTAATGGTATTGGCTTTTTTATTGCTAATAAATTGGGCAGCCTCTTTATACCATACCCGGGCAGATCTTACCAACGAAAAAAGATTTACTCTTAGCGAGCCTACCAAAAAATTGCTTAAAAAAATTGATGGGCAGGTTTCAATTGATGTATTTTTAAAAGGAGATTTTCCGAGTGGGTTCAAAAAACTTTCGGCTTCTTCTTCAGATATATTAAAAGAGTTTAAAGAAATAGCCGGCTCATCATTAACCTATCAGTTTATATCGCCAGACGATGTGGTAGCCGGCACTTCAGAAAAATGGGGCGATACGCTTTCGGCAGAAGGGCTAATACCCATCAATCTTACATCGCAGGTAAAAGAAGGACAGCAACAACAATTCGTTTATCCTTATGCGTTAGTTCATTATCAGGGCCAAATTATCCCGGTGGTTTTATACCAGGGCAAAACTGCTATCATCAATTTTCAGGAGTTGAATAGTGCAGAAGCAATGTTAGAATTTAATTTTGCCGATGCCATTGCTAAAGCCATTCAAAAGCAAAAACCTATTGTGGGCTATGCCATAGGTAATGGTGAGCCTTCCCCTGGCGAGTACAGGGCTTATGATTTATTTGAAAATGTACTAAGGCCCAATTATCGCCTCTTTACCTTTAACCCAAATACACAGCCACTTATACCAGATGAGTTTAAAGTATTAATGGTTGTAAAACCTACAGAAGGCTTTACAGATGAAGCCAAATTTAAACTGGATCAATATGTAATGAATGGGGGTAAATTATTATTGTTTATAGATAAGCTGAATGCTGAAATGGATAGCCTTCAAATAAAAAATGAAGTAATAGCTTATGACAGAAATTTGCAGCTAAGCGATCTGCTTTTTAAATATGGAGTAAGAATAAATCCCGACCTGGTGATGGATCTTCAATGCGATTATTTACCCTTTGATGTAAATGGTAATGGCCAGTTTGATTTTTTGCCCTGGAATTATTTTCCTGTATTTGAATCAAAATCTAATAACCCTATTAATAAAAACCTGGGTTTTGTTGCAGGAAAATTTGTCAACTCAATTGATACAGTAGAAGCAGATGGTATAGAAAAAACAATTTTACTGAGCTCATCTGCCAATGCTAGAAGAATAGGTACACCTGCTTTGATAAGCGGCAAAGAAAATGTAAATGCACCCGAGGATGCAAAATTTAAAACACCCAATATTCCGGTAGCAGTATTATTGCAGGGAAAATTTACTTCTTTGTTTGCCAACAGGCTGTCGCAAAGCATGAATGATACTTTGCAAAAGTACCAGGCTTCATTTATGCCGCAGTGCCTGGCTCCCAATAAATTGATAGTGGTAGCAGATGGCGATATGGTTTTAAATGCAGTAGTAAAAGGCAATCAGCCATTGCCCATGGGTATGAACCAATATACTTTTGGCTCCAGGTACGAAATCCCTTTTGCCAATAAGCAGTTTTTGCAGAATTGTCTTGATTACTTAATTAATGAAAATAATTTAAGTGATGCCAAGTCTAAAGATTATGTATTAAGATTGTTGAATGCTGTAAAAGTGAAAGAAGAAAAAACTACCTGGCAGTTAATCAATATAGTAGCACCCGTTTTGCTTGTTATTATTTTTGCTTTTATTTTTCAGTGGTGGCGCAAAAGAAAATATGCTCATTAAAATAAACCATGAACAAAACCGAATTACTTTATATTGTATTTGCAGGTGTGGTAATATTGGCGCTAATTTTTGACCTTGGTCTTTTAAGCAAGAAGGGTAAAGTAATTACATTAAAGACTGCACTGCTGCAAACTTTTTTTTGGGTAGCCTTATCATTTGCTTTTTGTGGGTTTGTATGGTTCGAAAAAGGGCAGGGAGATGCCGTACGCTATATTTCAGCATATTTGTTGGAATGGTCTTTATCTATTGACAATATTTTTGTTTTTATTATCATTTTTACTTTTTTTAAAGTGCCAAAAGAGCACTATTCCCGGGTATTATTGCTGGGTATATTAATGGCCATTATTTTCAGAATAATATTTATTGCCATTGGCAGCGAATTAGTAGCCCGCTTTGATTGGATAATGTATGTTTTTGGGGTGTTCCTGATTTTTACCGGTATTAAAATGTTTGCTTCTGATGAAGAAAATGATTTTGACCCTGAGCATAGCTGGGCATTTAGATTTATGAAAAAATTTTTGCGGACGACCAATGAAGAGGCTCATGGAAAATTCTTTTTAAAAATAAATGGAAAAACTTACCTGACATCACTTATGATGGTAGTATTAATGCTTGGGCTCATTGATATTGTATTTGCTATAGATTCTATTCCGGCAGTTTTTTCTATAATACCCGATCCTGCCAACAAAATGCTTATCTATTCCTCCAATATTTTTGCCGTGCTTGGTTTGCGTAGTTTATTTTTTTTATTACAGGGTGCAGCCGCACGTTTCAATTACCTGCAACAAGGTATTGCAATAGTACTTTTATTTATAGGTATTAAAATGTTGATAGAGCACCTGGTGCATATCCCTATTTGGATTTCACTTTTGATGATAGTATTTTGCATAGGAGGCTCTATATTATTTTCCATTTATGTAAATAAAAAAAATAGCAGCCTTTAATTTATTTGCAATGCCGGCCATTTATTTTTCAGATATCGCAACTTTGTTACAAGTCCGCCCACTACAGCTTTGTAGCAATCCTGCAATTGATTATTTACTAACCGACAGCCGAAAATTACTGATACCGGAGCATACTCTTTTTTTTACTATTCATAGCCGTCAAAAATCTGCAAATAGTTACATACAGTCTTTATACTTGCAGGGTGTAAGATGTTTTATAGTGGACAGCTCATTTGCAGACTCAGAAATGATCAATTTTGCCGAGGCAAATTTTATCCGTGTACAGAATACCGTAGAAGCATTGCAAAGAATTGCTGCACATCATAGAAGCTTTTTTAATTACCCTGTAATTGGAATTACCGGAAGCAATGGTAAAACAATTGTAAAAGAATGGCTCTATCAACTGCTATATACAGAATATGATATTGTACGAAGCCCAAAAAGTTACAATTCGCAAATTGGCGTACCGCTTAGTGTGTGGCAAATGAAGCAGCAAAATACCTTAGCTATTTTTGAGGCGGGTATTTCCACAACAGGCGAAATGAAACAGCTTGAAAAAATACTGAGGCCTACTATCGGTATTTTTACTTCTATTGGGGAGGCTCATGCAGAAGGATTTGAGAATATTGGTCAGAAAATAGAAGAGAAATTAATATTGTTTAAGCATAGCAATGTTTTAATATTTGGGGCAGATGAATTGCAATTGCATCAGGCTGTTACCGATTTTAAAAAACGTATTAACCCAAAGCTACTTTTATTTAGCTGGGGAAAATCAGTACATAATACGTTGCAGGTTTTAGCTATTCAAAAGCATGCTGGTTTTTCGGATATTCATTACCGTTATCAGGAACATGACTTTCATTTTCAATTGCCGTTTATAGATGATGCATCAGTCAATAATGCAATTACCTGTTGCTGTTTAATGCTCTATACGGGCAGCTCTCCTGCAAATATTGCACAAAAAATTCAAGCCTTAAAGCCAGTGGCAATGAGGCTCGAATTGAAGCAAGGCATTAATAACTGCTCTATCATCAATGATAGCTATAATGCCGATATTGATTCGCTTGGTGTAGCGCTCGATTTTTTGTACCAGCAGCAGCAACATCAGAAGCGTACCCTTATTTTGAGCGATGTGTTGCAATCAGGCATGGCTGGCGAGCAGTTATATAAAAAAATTTCCGGCATATTGAGTTCAAAAAAATTGTACAGGATTATAGGGATTGGCCATCAACTTTTAGAGCATAAAAATTTGTTTACCCCCATTGCCGAATGTTATTTTTTTTCTTCAACAGAAGATTTTTTGCTGCAAATCAGCAGCATACATTTTAGAGATGAAACCATTTTGTTAAAAGGCGCCCGTGTATTTGCCTTTGAAAAAATAAGTCAGTTGCTTGAGCAGAAATTGCACCAGACTTTTTTGGAAATAAACCTCAATGCTATTAGGGATAACCTTAATACGCACAGGAAATTATTAAAGCCGGGTGTAAAATTAATGGCAATGGTAAAAGCTTTTAGCTATGGTAGCGGAAGTTTTGAAGTTTCTAATTTGCTGCAACATGCAGGGGTAGATTACCTTGGGGTGGCGTATGCAGATGAGGGCGTAGAGCTTCGCAAATCTGGTATTAGTGTACCCATTATGGTTATGAATACCGAAGAAGCCGGTTTTGCATCCATCATTAAATACGGCCTTGAGCCTGTATTGTATTCATTTAGGATTTTTAATGCTTTTAAAAATTATTGCAATGATCTGCAAGTAAAAAATTATAAAGTTCATTTAAAATTAGATACCGGTATGCATCGCCTGGGTTTTGTAGAAGATGACATTCAGCAACTTGTTGATGGTATTTTGGGATGTGATGCATTGTTAATTCAATCAGTTTTTTCGCACCTGGTTGCCAGCGATGAGCATGAGCATGATGCTTTTACCAATATACAGGCCGAAAAATTTGTACGTATGAGTGGCGAAATTGAAAATAGGATAGGGTATAAGTTTATAAAACATCTGGGTAATAGTGGAGCCATTTACCGGCATCCTGCTTTGCAGTTTGATATGGTGAGGCTTGGTATTGGCTTATATGGAGTAGCAAGTGATGTGCAAATGCAAAAACAATTGAAAAATGTTACTACTTTAAAAACTACCATTTCGCAAATAAAACATGTAGCAAAAGGGGATACCATTGGCTATAGCCGCAAAGGCATTGCAGAGAAAGATAGCATCATAGCAACACTCCGCATTGGCTATGCAGACGGGTATAGCAGGGTATTTGGTAACGGTAATGGAAAAATGCTACTAAATGGTAAGCTGGCTCCGGTAATAGGAAATGTATCGATGGATATGACAATGATAGATATCACCGGCCTGGATGCTAAAGAAGAAGATGAAGTAATTGTATTTGGAGAAGAGCTGCCTGTAAGCATGCTGGCCAAATGGGCCAATACTATTGCCTACGAAATACTTACCAATGTTTCGCAAAGAGTAAAAAGAATTTATTTTGAAGAATAATGTATCGGCAAATAGTATTTGATTAGCCGGTTGCATTTACTATTTTTTTATCAAGCGAAAAAAGGGAGGTGAATTTATTGTATTAACTGCCCAGACTAATAACCGTTGTCTTTTAATGATAAAATATTGTTATCCTTCTGCCATAGTTGTAAGCCTTTTTTGTAACCATTCTTAAAAATGTATCTTTGCTGCCTGATATGAAAAAAATACATTTAGTACTAATTATTGCGCTTGTAGTAATTGCCGATCAGGCGCTGAAGATTTATGTTAAAACCTCTTTTCCGTTAAATACTTCTCACCCGGTTGCCGGCAGTTGGTTTCAACTATATTTTGTAGAAAACCCTGGTATGGCCTATGGATGGAAGTTTGGGGGAAACTGGGGCAAGCTTGCTTTAACTGTTTTTAGAATGGGCGCTGTAATTTTTGGCACTTGGTACCTGGGCAAAATCATCAAACAAAAATATAGCACAGGGTTTATCATTTGTGCAGCATTAATTTATGCCGGGGCGTTGGGCAATTTAATTGACTCTTGTTTTTATGGATTGATATTTGACAAAGGGATGCTGTATGACCCACAGTTAAATGAATACATTGGTTATGACGGTCTGTCAATACTTTCTAAGCATGGGTATGCTTCTTTTTTACACGGTAATGTGGTAGATATGTTGTATTTCCCCGTATTGCATGGGCATTTTCCTTCATGGCTTCCGGTTTGGGGCGGAGAAGATTTTGAATTTTTCAGGCCTATTTTTAATATTGCAGATGCAGCCATCAGTACAGGCGTAATCACTATCCTGGTATTTCAAAAAAGTTTTTTTAAAAATAGACACAACAGTAATGATAAGCAAGCGGTAGAAACCACAGCGCTTGTTAATGATACTACCCAGGTTTCTTAAGCCGTCCTTAGTATTTTATTAATTTACTCTTTATACTTTTATTGTTAAAGTTGGCAGATATAAAATATACGCCCTTACTCAGAGTATTCATATTGATAAAACTAATTCTGCTATAACCCTTTTTCACTGTTTGATAACTTACTTTTTCTAATTGCCCTTTGTCGTTATAAATATTTAAAGTTATCACTCCATCTGTGGGAACAATAATATCCATTTTTATTTCATCCGAAAAAGGGTTTTGAATATTTTTTATATCAAAAGTTAAAGCAGTATTCAATAAAATAATATTACTGTACTTGAACAAATTGTTTTTATTAACCATTTTAATTCGATAATAAACTGCGCCATTTATATTTTCGGGATCGGTAAAGGAGTAATTCATTTCAGATAAATTCAATGCGTTTACAGATCCGGCCCTGGTGAATGAAATACCATCTGTGCTTTTTTCAATTTCGTAATTCAGCAAATTGTTTTCATCAGATACTGCCCAATTCAAAGTGGCTTTATTATCCATAACGGCTCCCTTAAATTTTAAGAAATTGCCTGATAGGATGATGCCACAATCTACTACTTTAATCATCGTAGTACTGCCATCTGTAAATGCACAATTGCCTGTAAGATTAGCGGCAGATGTGCCTACTATCACTCTGTAATATGTGCCACTATCGGCAGGCGTTGCCAAAAAAGGCGGCAAATTAGTAACATACTTGTATTGCCCCCCTACCAGTACCGGGGTGCCGGAGCCGGATGTGCCGGGGCCAACCATGTCTGTCCAAATAGTACCACCAACATTACTTTTTTGCCATTTAAAGTAAGTGTAATTGTTGTAGATGCAAACTATAGTATCAGATAGATTTACGGGGAAAGGCGCAGCATTACATCCTAATACAAGTGGCGTATAGTTCATTTTGAGAGATGGGCCACAATGTGCAACATTAATATCATCAATTGCCCAATCATTACCTCCGCCTCCCGGCGAATTATTTCTGATGGTAAAGTTGGCAGAGGTTTGTGTTGGCTTGGTTAAAAATGTGAATCCAAATTGTTTCCAGGGCACACTTCTATCATATTTAATATCGCCTGAAGTAAAGTAAGCTAATCCATCAATTTCAAATGTAAGGTTGGGCCTTACACCGGATGAATCATTTCCGGGAAAAGGAATGAAATTTTTTGTACCGCTTCCCCTGCCCATACTATCGCAACTACAACGTGGGCACAGATTTCTAAACCATGCACTAAATTCATAGTATGTATTGGGGCATAGATTTGAAAGGGTTTCCTGGTATGCTAAATCAGTATTGTAACTTGCATTGACTAATACAAAATTTCCACCTCTTGTACCCGGTGCAGCAGGAGGGTTTCCCAAAGAAGGGCTTGCGGCACCGGTATGGTCTCCACAAATATCCCAGTAGCCAAATACCCGATGGTTGGCCGGCGATTCCGGCATGGTAGAATTTACATTAGTAGTACCATCTGCACTGCTATTGTTTACAATTGAATAGAAATAATCATTTGGCGTGCCTGTACCAATGTTGGTTTTTACATAAGTAGTTGCAAAAGCTAATGGCGTTGCCCTATTCTGTGTTATTCCGCTTGCAAATGTGCCCAGCGAGTCAGAGGCAGAGCTAATGGCCGTACCATTTTTGCAAAGCCCGTTATTTTGAAATAATAAAATTTTATACACCGGAAAATTTACAGTAGTCCACCCATTTGATGGCTTTACCATTCTATATTTTACACTACCTCCAATTGATAGGGTATCTCCAAAACTTGCAGTATTATTTATCTTCACCCTGTAACATGCCATCATAATGCAGTGAGAACTATAAAAACTTGGCCTGCTGGTATCTGATCTTATTCTTCCACCATTGGCTCCTGTAGCGCCATTGCCCAGGTTGATAGTAATGTTTCCGCCCACATTAGAGCCCTGATCTGCATCTACCGATTCTGTATATGGCCCCGAGTAGGTAATGCCTTGGTTAGTAGCCACCCTTATGCTGCCCGGTATATAAGTGGTATTAGCTGGCACTGCATCAAATACTTGTACATTGTCAATAATAGTATTTGTGGCTTGTGTAATAACGGCAATGGTTACACGAATTTCTAAAGTGTCTCCGGGGCTGTAAGTGCCTCCGCCATTTAATTTATTTATGATGACAAAACTTTTGCCTACATCTACTCTGTTTGCGCCTTGTGCACATACCTGTCCTCCAAAAAAATGACTTGTAAGAAATGTAAATACAAAAATTAGTGTTTGTAAATTTTTTTTCATTCAATGCTGTTTTCAATGAATAAATATTCTGCTTGGATAGGATTTTACTTATTTTAAACGTTTTTAAAGTCTAAATATTTTCTTTACCTAAAAAAAATGATTTATTTATATACTTATATTGAATTGTAAGCGTTACAAACTAACCAGGAAGTAAAATGGCTGTTCTTGCAGCATTTTGCCCGGGTATTTTTACCAGGTATTTTTACATTAAATACTCTTATGAAAAATAGATTGACTTATTTAGCACTGTTTTTTATTCTATTGTTGCCCCATCTATGCTTTTCGCAAGGAGAGCCTTTTAGCCCAAAGCTTGTGTTAAATCAGTTGCCCTCCAATCCATCAGACAGGTATTATCTTCAACATCCATTTGGGCTACTCTATGGCCCGGATGACTCTCTCTGGATAAGTGAAAGAAGAGGTATTGTAAGAAAAGTAGATCCCGTAACCGGCAAACAAAGAGTGGTACTGGATATACATGCAAACGTAAAGTTTACTACAAGTGGCTCCCCGGTTACAAGTATAAAACAAGATGGTATGATGGGCATTGCTTTACATCCTGATTATCCTGCGGTAGATTCTTTTTTTGTAGCCTATACTTATGATGCAGGAGGAGGAGTAAGAAAATTACGAATAGCCAGGTATCCTGTAAAAAATACTACGATTACTACCCGTGCCGGCAACGAAACAGTTATCATACAAGGGCTATCATCCAGTACGGACCATAGTTGCGGCAGGTTAATAATTGGCCCCGATAAAAAAATATACTATGCTGTTGGCGACCAGGGAGCTAACCAGTTTAATTTGAGATGTAACCCTAACCGGGCACAAGATGTGCCAACAGCTGCAGAGCTAACCGCTCAAAATTATGGCGCTTATGAAGGTAAAATTCTTCGTATAAACATGGATGGTAGTATCCCTACTGATAACCCGGTTATAAAAGGTATTAAAAGTCATATTTATTCATTTGGTCATAGAAACCCCTGTGGGCTTGTGTTTGCAAAAGATGGCAATCAAAAAAATTATACTGGTTCAAAATTATACAGTGCAGAAAACGGCTCTGCAGAAGATGATGAAATTAATCAGATAATGCCTGGAAAAAATTATGGCTGGCCATATATTGCAGGCTACCAGGATAATATTGATTACCAATATAGAAACTGGTCTTCTGCATCAAACTGTAATGCTGCGCCGGCTCCGAGCGCAGAGCCGGAATGTTCTACCCCTCCTGCCGGAGCCAGAATTATGAATGAAATGGATACAACCCTTCCTGATTTTCAAGAGCCAATGCGTACCTTTTTTACTCCTACTGCTGCATTGCCCTGCTCCTGGCTAAGCAATCCAACGGTGGCGCCATCCAGCCTTACATATTATGGCTTTGCCAATAAAATTCCAGGCTGGCAAAACTCTGTATTAATGGCAACATTAAAAGAAGGTACCGTTTTTAGATTAAAACTAAGCGCAGATGGAAATAGTTTTGTAAACCTTGCCAATGGATTTGATACTGCAAGATATTTTAGAGAAGAGAACAGGTTAAGAGATATTGCAATTGGCAAAGACGGAGTTACATTTTATATAATTACAGATAGTGTAGGCCAAACCTCAGGGCCTACTACGGGGCAGCAAAATGTACTCAACAACAGGGGCAGTATTTTAGTGTATAAATACATTGGCACTTTACTAAACATTGAAAACACGCCGCCAGTACCAGTAACGGCGCCACAACCACTTGTAAAAATATATCCCAACCCGGCGTCTAAAATAATATATGTAGATACCCGTCGCAATGTTCCTAAGCCCGTTATTTATCAAATATATGATATGACCGGTAGGCTTAGCCTTTCTGGTAAAAGTAGTAGGGATAATTTTACCATTGATGTGGGAAGATTATCAAAAGGAGTTTATAATATTAAGCTGTATAGCAGTGAAAATATTCAACAGTATTCACAAAAAATAATCATTCAATAAAAGTGAATAGTCCTGAAATAGGTTGACAGTTTAAGATAATTAACCGATTGCCTCTGGTGGTCGGTTTTTTTGTAAATGTATGTTATTTGGTGTTTCTAAATTAAGAGCCCAATGAGGCCTTTTTGA
>JAFDXD010000153.1 GCA_018268135.1 Bacteroidota bacterium | reverse complement strand
GACTGTTAATCAGAGGGTCGCTGGTTCAAGTCCAGCAGGGGGAGCAATAAAGGCTGGCATTTGTCGGTCTTTTTTTGTTTGAAAACTATTTGCATTTTTTTGCTACTCTGCACCTTTAATATTCCCCAATCAGCACTCCGGATACATTCCAGGCACTAAAGCTGCTGCCTTCGGGCTTGCCTAGTGGAATGGCTACAGAAAATGTATGCTTGCCGGCAGTAAAATCTGTAATGGGAATATACACCGGGTTGGTAGTAGTGCCGGGGCACCAATTAGACCGGCTTAAATCGGATGATGAAAGGCCATCGCCAAAATTGCCAGATGATGGATTGTAAAAGCGATAGGTAGCACAATCTGATCTCCAGGGAATAAAACTATACAGGCGTTTTCCATCCATAAAAATTTCGTTGAGTTTTTTATTAAACTCATCGCCGCCATCCCAACCGCCATGCCCGGTACTGATGTACCTAAGTGTAAGGCTTTTTAAATGCTCGGGAATATCCACCGTTACTTTCAAAGAGTCGTTATCAAACATGGTGGCATAGGATTGCCCTGCCATTTCTAAAAGATTAAGTGTATTGAAGATGGGCATTATCCAATTAGGTTTTTCTTTTGCAGAATCCTGCAAGGGATGATATTCAAAATCTAAATTAATGGTATGGCCTTTTTTATCATAATTGCCAATAAAAACCCCCACCCACACTACGCCTGTAAGGCGTGGTACCAGGTCGGTAATATCTTGTTTGTAATGCACAGAGTCTGCCCAGTGGTAGCCTGCTATTTTTGATTGCTGATTAAAAGCTCTTACACCAAAGGGTGTAAAAAATCGCATTAATTCTACCGGTGGCAAATAATTTTCTGTTGCCACCACACCCTGGTATTCTTTGCCATTGCTGCTTTTATACACTGGTAATGCTTTCACTCCATTTCTTATTCCATTTAAAAATGAATTTTTTTTATCTAATGGAATAATAAAAACACTTCCCGTACGGTCGTAAGCATCTGCATTTGAGTATTGAGAAAGGTCTGCAAGTACTGTATAGTTTTCTGACGAGGGCAACTTGATTTTTTTCAAAACCAATGTTCCGCCTGCATAGCGGTAAGTAGCTCCTTCTTTATCATCATCGGGGTTGATGATGGAATCGGTAAAATTAATTTGCTGATGTGTAAAAACCGGTATTGTTGTAAACCGGTTATCAATTTGCTTACGGCGAAAAGTAGCTTCATTTACAATGCTGCCAAGGTTTGCAGGAAGTTTGGCAAGGGTATCATTTATTTTTTGAAAGTCAACCTTGGTGGCATAAGTTTCAAAATCTCCATTGCGGATAGTTTTTAAAATTAAGCCAATGCCCGGGGCTACATCTATATTAGGAGAACCTTTAATGGGCAATGCTTTGGTAAACCAAATTACAATTGTATTTGACCGGATAATAACTTTTGCTTTTTGACAGGGGTAACCCAATATGGTATCTAATTCATTTAGTAATATTGGTTTTTCATATTCAGTAAATGGAGTAATTAATGTAAAACGCTCCTTGCCCTGAAAATTCATCATCTGAATAGAAGCCTGCCTGTTATAATCTAAATATTGCAGATTGCCATTTCCGGCCTGGCTACCGGAATATAGCCGGGCAATATTGTTTTTAAATTGTAATTGAAGCGATCTTCCTTTTAACTCCTTGCCATTGGTTTTATATGCATAACTTACAATGGCTTCAGCATTTTTTGCAACTTTTATTTTTTGTGAAAATGATGTATAAATACTAAAAAAAACAAAGAGGGTTGAAAGGAGGAGAAATTTACTTTTCATTTTGCAAAAGTAATTAAAAACACGATGGTGAATGATGCAACCAAACAGTTCAATGGATGAAATGTTAGCAGTAGTAATCACAAACAATCCACGGTTTTCATTGCCCCCGGTTTTCATATCCCACGGTTCTAACCATGGGAAATGTAGTAAAAAAATGAGATATGTGAAATGGCTATCATTTTTACAGATAATTTTTTATTCCTGATTTATCTACCGAAACAAACTATTGTTTTTAAAATATGATTCATTTTTTATCAGCCACTCTATTAGCCCGGAAATTTTATTGCAATTTTATAAACTTAGTTTGTGTTTTTTGAGCCTCATCATTAAGCAACACTATATATACTCCATTAGTAAGCATTGATACATCTGTTTGCAATAAGCCCTGATTGCTGAAAGTTTTAAGCATTACCTGCTTGCCGTTTGCATCAAAAATGCTAAGCGTTACATTTTTTTGATGGCCAGTATAAGCGATGCTAATTTTATTTGCCGCAGGGTTTGGATAAACATGAATTCCCTGACTATTTGTTTCAAACTCCAGCTTTACAATTGGGCTATAAGTGAAGCGCCCATCCAAATCAACTTGCACTAAGCGATAATAATTAATGCCACTAACGGGTAAATTGTCAGTAAAGGAATAACTATGTGTGCCGCTACTGTTAGCTGCCGGGGTACTGCCAATTTTTGTAAAGTCAATTCTATTGCTGCTGCGTTGTATTTCAAAATGAGAGCAATTTATTTCGTTGGTTGTTTGCCATTGCAGCAATGCTTTTTGCTCTTGTTTGGTTGCGGTAAAATATAACAGGTGCAGCGGTAAAATGTTTGCTATTCCTAAAATATATTCTGTGCTTTGCCCGGATACAGATAATGTGTTAGCGCTCATATCTTGTGTAGCAGCGCTATTCAGCCAGCTTGTAATTGAATTATCAGCTCTTTTGTATAAAGCCAGTGAATTTTCATTGCCGGCGGTAACATCTGTATTGCCGGTATAATTATATACAGCATTGTATTGCGGAGCTGTACCGCCCGCCTGGAATACGCCAAAATATTTATTCATAGAGCCGAGTACTGTGGTGCCATTCAATGTATTGGGTTGCATATCTACCCGGTACACCTGTATGCCATCCGGATTACCCGATGAGGATGTTACTGTAAAATTTTCTCCGCTGGCATGACTTATAGAAACCGTTTTTATTGTGTTTACATAATCATTTGCCGAAGCATCGCCAACGGGCGCCCCGCTTATTACTCTTGCACCTGCGTTCAAAAAACCATTGTAAAAATTTTTTGAGTCAACCAATCCTGTACCAATAGTTTCATTAAAAGGGTAATATGCCAGCAGGTTGTTGTATAAGCCATCACTATTGGTTATTTTTTTGCACATGCGGTCTCTTATTTGGGTTTGAGTAAGCGCTACATTCCAAACTCTGAACTCATCAATAGTAGCGTTAACAGGAGACCCATTTGAGCAGCATGAATTACTCTTGCCAATAAACCAGGGCCATGCTGCAGTTTTCAACGTGCCGCCTGCGGTACTTATGCTGCCGGGTAGCAACATACCATCTACATATAATACCAAATTAGTACCATCACTTACTGCAGCTACATGGTGCCATTTATCATCATTGATTGCTTTAGTAGTTTGCAAATCCTGGTCGCCGCTACTGCTGATACCACTCCAAACGCCTATTTGCCCATTATTGAGGGTAATTCCAAAGTCGCCATCAGGGGCAGCAGGATTTGCATTGCCCACAAGGGTGGGCTTGAGCCAATAAGTAGGATTAGAATTATTATCAGTAGTTTTTACCCAAAAATCAACCGAAAAAATATTGGTGCCATCCAGTAAAGAAGGAAGTTGTGCATAATATTGATTGGCTGTTCCCTCAAAATATAAAGCGCTACCACTGCCGGCATTGTTGTATGAAGTGCCTGTGGCATATTCGTTACTAATTTGCTGTGCTGTAAGGGCACCATCATAAATTTTTATATCATCCAGTTCGCCATCCATTGGAAAATTGAGTGCATTGTTTTCGAGTGCAGCGCCTATATACATTTTACTGTTATCATAACCAATGGTACTATTGAATGTATTGCTTGCTCTAAGAAAGCCATCCACATATAACTTATGCAGTTTGCTTACGTTGTCGAAAGTGGTTACCACATAATGCCAGTCACCAACATTTAGGGGCGCAGTTATTTGTGAATACGAAGTAAAGCCCGGGTCATTCATGATCCAGGATGAATAAAAATAGCCTCCATTGGTATTAACGCCAAAATGCCAGCTATCAGCTATTCCTGTGCCAAGGGGTTTATCAATAATTGTTTTAAGAATAGTGGTTATTCCTATTTCTTTTACCCAGGCAGCTATGCTAATACTAGGCGTGTGCAGCAAAGCATTATCATTTATTTCAATACGCTCAGATGTATTTCCGGTAAATAAAATAGCGCTGTTTGCATTGCCAAACCTGTCGGCTACAAAACCGGGAGAGCCAATGATAGTACCATTCAGGCTATTTCCACTAATGTCATTAGCATTGCCATTAAGAGGGTAGCTGGCTATCAGGTTTTGTGCATTTGTATATTGATACATTACTACCGAAAGTAAAGTAGCAAGGCCCAAGAGTAAGATTTGTTTTTTCATTGATTAATTAATTTAAAAAAATGATTGTTGTACCAATTGCCATTTCATTCTATACCTAAAAATTATTTATATCAATTGAAACATCAGGGTCATTCACTCTTTTATAATCATTCAAATATTGTTTTTCTTAGTGCAAAGAGTGAAATAAGAGCCGGATTAAAAGTTTCCCCGGTTTCAATATTAATATTACACAAACAAGATGCTTAGTTAATTTTATGAAAATGCAAAACAGAATTTATTTTAGTTTTATCAAAATCATATTCGTATAAACTCATTAAATCTTCCCAAGGGTAATTGCCATATTTACGAGAATAAAAACGGATATAATATTTTGATTTTGAGCCTGAAGCTGATGTTCTTAGTAATAAATTACCAATTAGGCTAAATGATCCCGCAGAATTAAATTGCTTCTTTTTAATTAAATCATTATAATAATCGTAACCTACAGTATAAGATGATTGTATTAACACACTATATTTTCCTTCTGTAGAATAATTTGTAACAGTGCTTAAACTATTGCCATATAGCCCGCTATTTGTACCCCATGTGCCGATGAGAAGTTTTTTGTTTTCCAGGTTTTTTTCTGCTACGCCATTTATTTTTAAATTGAATAACAGGAAATGTAAAGCCATTTCTACTTCACTACCCAGTATATTATCGGCGGAGTTAATTATTGCAACGTTATTTCCTTCCTGTATTAGCAGCACAGTACCATTTATTACATCACCATTGCTATTAACTTTTTTGCTAATACTGTTTGATAGCATATAATATGGTAATCCCTGGCAGGTAAATCCTTTTTCATGATTTCCATTTTCAAACAAAAGATTATTGGGGCTATTGTGTAACTCCCATCCATCAAAGACTTCAAAAAATATATGTTCCATATCTTTTTCTAAATTGCCGGTTGATTTTATAGGGTTCATAAATTCGATGGTTCGTTTTCCGGCAGTTGTATTTTTTTCTAACATGATATTAGCGGTATTTGCATTTAGACTCCAGGTAGGTGGTGGGGTAATAGAATAGATGCCTTTACTTCCAGTAGTATTGTTTGTGGAAGAAGGGGTTTCGCTAACGGATTTTTCGGAAGGGTTTAAACTATTGTTTTGAGCAGTGGCAGGTTCATTTATTTCTAAACTGTTTATGAATGCCAGCAATTCATTTTGATACTTGTTTGTATTTGTCAATAATACCACATTAGCAACTTTACCATTGCCTGTTGCAGTTATCAATGTTACTAATCCTTTATTGCTACCATCCTGATAGTTGGCCTGGCCGGATATTATGCTCCAGCCATTTTGAATTTCAGGCGATTGCATTGCCGGCTCTTCAGTAACTTTTACTGTTCCTTTCACCAGGCTTTTCCAGCCATTACTAAAATTTTCGTTTGATGATGCAGCGCTGGAAACGGAGCGTAAAATTAAAGCTGCGGCATAACTGCCCTTGCCATCGTCTTTGGTAGAGAGCTGCACTCCATTTTCTGATTCTGTTTTGTCCCAACCCTGAGGTATAGTGAAGTTTACTACATCAAAAGCTTGCTTTTGTGCATTTGAATGCGTGGTAATGACAGTAAGCATCATTAAAAAGATGATAGCTTTCATTTTACATGTTTATGATGTAAAAATAAATTGTGTTGCCTGCCGGTGGTATCATTAAAAAAGATGATTTTTAGTTTCAGACAGGAGTAATACCTCTATCCAAAAACCACTTACTGTAATCCTCGCCATATTCGCCACTATAATTGATAATGATTTCAGTATGAGCAGGGATATCTTTATTGGCGGGATAGATTATTATTTTTTTTTGAGGGGTTAAAATATATGTAGCGTAGGGGTAGCAGGCAATTAGTTGTGATTGCTTTCAAAACTTGTCCCGAACCAGATTCGGGATTATTGAGTAACTTAGTTCTTATACAACTTTTAATCTTAAAGTCTCTTTTGAAGTATGGTTGTGATTTGCTTTCAAATTATTGAGTAACTTAGTTCTTATACAACTTTTAATTTTTCAGTTATAAATTGTTAATTGTTGTGATTTGCTTTCAAATTATTGAGTAACTTAGTTCTTATACAACACTAAATTAATGTACGGCTTTAGCGAGGCAGTTGTGATTTGCTTTCAAATTATTGAGTAACTTAGTTCTTATACAACAATTACGGCTGCATTAATTTAAAAGTATTAGTTGTGATTTGCTTTCAAATTATTGAGTAACTTAGTTCTTATACAACACCGACAATGTACAATCACAACAGAACTCTGTTGTGATTTGCTTTCAAATTATTGAGTAACTTAGTTCTTATACAACCACCCTCTTTTATCAACACTGTTTCACCGTGTTGTGATTTGCTTTCAAATTATTGAGTAACTTAGTTCTTATACAACTAAAAAGAGAAAAAGCAATTAGCTACCGTAGTTGTGATTTGCTTTCAAATTATTGAGTAACTTAGTTCTTATACAACATAGATTTTATGGATAGCGACAAAGCCCCCGTTGTGATTTGCTTTCAAATTATTGAGTAACTTAGTTCTTATACAACTAAAAGAAGCCGATGCTTTAATAACAGCACGTTGTGATTTGCTTTCAAATTATTGAGTAACTTAGTTCTTATACAACATAACGCTATCAACAACAATCAAAAATTTGGTTGTGATTTGCTTTCAAATTATTGAGTAACTTAGTTCTTATACAACGCCGTCTGCTCTTTCGGGCAGTGACTTGCTGTTGTGATTTGCTTTCAAATTATTGAGTAACTTAGTTCTTATACAACCAATACCAGCAAATAGTGGATGAGTACATTGTTGTGATTTGCTTTCAAATTATTGAGTAACTTAGTTCTTATACAACTGCGGTAGTTTACTAATTGCGAGTCCGATTGTTGTGATTTGCTTTCAAATTATTGAGTAACTTAGTTCTTATACAACTTTTATTAATTAGAGTTTGCTCTCTCATAAGTTGTGATTTGCTTTCAAATTATTGAGTAACTTAGTTCTTATACAACACCAGTATCATATTAAGAGTATCGAAAATGTTGTGATTTGCTTTCAAATTATTGAGTAACTTAGTTCTTATACAACCAAACAAATAAAAATGGAATACCTGACCTGTTGTGATTTGCTTTCAAATTATTGAGTAACTTAGTTCTTATACAACCTGGCATCTGTGGTGTTCTTTGACCAAAAGGTTGTGATTTGCTTTCAAATTATTGAGTAACTTAGTTCTTATACAACAAAATAAAGCTTTAAGTGAAGAGAAAGCTGTTGTGATTTGCTTTCAAATTATTGAGTAACTTAGTTCTTATACAACGCAGATGTAGCAAGTAATCCTGACTATTTAGTTGTGATTTGCTTTCAAATTATTGAGTAACTTAGTTCTTATACAACCTTTACTGATTATTAATCTATCATTATCAAGTTGTGATTTGCTTTCAAATTATTGAGTAACTTAGTTCTTATACAACCTACTAATTTAGCCAGCATTGCAATATCAGTTGTGATTTGCTTTCAAATTATTGAGTAACTTAGTTCTTATACAACT
>JAFDXD010000152.1 GCA_018268135.1 Bacteroidota bacterium | reverse complement strand
TGGCGCAATTATTCTGTAAACAATATGAGGTATGGATTGCACTTTATGTTTTCGCACAACAACGCTTACATCTCCAATATTTTTAAACAAAATGGAGCAGGTGCATCTGTAATGTTTTCGCATGGCGTAAAAATGATCAACAATACTTTTGAAGATAACTGGGGCGATGGAGCTTATGGAGTATTTTTAAAAGAAATGTCTGACAGCTATATTTCAGGCAATACATTTACCAAAAATACTGTAGGAGTATTTATGGAAGGCGCCACCAATATAGAGGTAGAAAAAAATAAATTTTTAAGCAATGGCTGGGCATTTAAAATACAGGCAAGCTCTAGCAATGTAAATATTACGCTAAATAATTTTATAGGCAACTCGTACGATATTGGTACCAATGGCTCGCTGGTGCTAAATAAATTTAATAAAAATTATTGGGATAAATATGAAGGCTACGACCTTAATAAAGATAATCTGGGCGATGTACCCTACCGGCCAACAAGCATGTTTGCAATGATTGTTGAAAAAAATCCATCGGTAATGATTTTATTCAGAAGTTTTATGGCCACCCTGCTTGATAAAACAGAAAAGCTATTGCCCTCCCTTACTCCCGAAAATTTAAAAGACGAACAACCATTAATGAAACCGGTGAAATTATGATAAAAGCAAGCAATGTTTCAAAAAAATTTGGAAGGCTACAGGCGCTGGATAATGTATCACTCACCTGCAACAAAGGAGAGTGTATTGCCCTAATTGGGCCTAACGGTTGCGGCAAAACGACATTAATAAAAAGCATATTGGGCATGGTAGTGTGTGATAGTGGATTCATAACATTCAACGGGCAAAATATTAAGCAACATTGGCAATACAGGGCTAAAATTGGATACATGCCGCAGATTGGTCGCTACCCCGACAATATGACCATTGGCCAGGTGTTAAATATGATGAAAGATATCAGAGGCAAAGAATCAGGCAAACTGGATGAAGAACTGGTAACAAATTTTGGATTAAACGAACAAATGCAAAAAAGGATGCGGACCCTGTCGGGAGGTACCCGGCAAAAAGTAAGTGCGGCTTTGGCATTTTTATTTAACCCCGATGTATTGATACTGGATGAGCCTACTGCAGGCCTCGACCCACTCTCTTCAGAAATATTGAAGGAAAAAATAATTAGTGAAAAAAACAGGGGAAAATTGGTGCTCATTACTTCGCATATTTTAAGTGAGTTAGATGATTTGGTAACACAGGTTATATACATGCAGGAAGGCAAACTCTGCTTTCATAAAAGTATTGATGAACTGCGGATGGATACAGGTGAAACAAAATTGTCAAAAGCAATTTCAAATGTAATGCTGGAGAGCATGAAGGCAAAATAAGCAATGGCTTATTAGAAAAAATTTCTTTGTAAAAATTCTTTATTTACGAGAACATGAAAAAAATTATTAAATACGTTATCATTGATATTTTACGAAATAAAATAATGCTTTGCTATACCGCATTTTTATTAGTGATTTCGTTAAGCATTTTTAACCTGGAAGATAATACGGCCAAAGGGCTGCTAAGCCTGCTCAATATTATTTTGATCATCGTGCCATTGGTGAGCTTACTATTTGCCGCCATCTATGTGTACAATAGCTCAGAATTTTTAGAGTTGCTGGTAAGCCAGCCTTTAAAAAGAAAAACAATCTGGCTGAGCCTTTTTTGCGGCCTGGCCATTTCTATGTCATTTGCATTTTTTATAGGAGCAGGTATCCCCATTTTAATTTACCAGGCTTCTGCCACAGGTATTACAATGCTGTTTACCGGACTTTTACTCTCCATTATTTTTGTAGCCATTGCCATGCTGGCAGCCGTCATTGCCCGTGATAAAGCCAAAGGTATTGGGCTCGTAATTTTATTGTGGCTCTACTTTTCTATTATATTCGACGGTTTGTTGTTATTTATACTTTTTCAATTTGCCGATTATCCTTTAGAAAAATTAATGGTGGGCTTAACGGCTCTCAACCCCATCGACTTAAGCCGTGTGCTCATACTTCTGCAAATGGATGTATCTGCAATGATGGGTTATACCGGCGCTATCTTCAAAGATTTTTTTGGAACAAACATTGGATTTGCGGTGTCAGTATTTGTACTAATTAGCTGGGCCGTTTTTCCCGCATGGTTGTCATTAAAAAAATTTAATCACAAAGATCTCTAACCATTTTTTTTAAAACTACTCGAAAAAGTACTTTCTAAAAAATTATGAAAAAAGATATAGAAACAAGAGAAGATATAGAAATGCTGGTAACAGCATTTTATGATAAATTAAAAAAAGACAAGAGCCTTGTATTTATTTTTAATGATATAGCAAAAGTAAATTGGGATAAGCACCTGCCCATCATGTTTGACTTTTTTGAAAACATGATTTTTTATACAGGTTCCTATAAGGGCAACCCAATGATAGTGCATAAGCATTTAGATAAACAAATCTCACTTACCTCAAAACATTTTGAGCAATGGTATCATTTATTTAGCTCCACAGTAGATGAATTATTTAAAGGCAAAAGGGCTGGTTTAGTAAAAAAAAGAACCAAACGTATTGCCACTGTTATGCAAATAAAAATTTAAATGCTAAAATTGAGGCTCCGGATTTATTTTGTTTGTCTTACATGCCTCACTATTATAAATAATCAAAAATCCCTATAGCTACTCTCATTTTTTTTCCAGATCATAAAAAACCTCTCTCTACGCTGAGATAAAAAAATAGCTCCTCTGTATTAGCATTTTTATCCCATGATGAAAATCATCATTTACTTTGACAATAATCATCACTAAGCAGCTATAGATTTGCAACTTTTGT
>JAFDXD010000151.1 GCA_018268135.1 Bacteroidota bacterium | reverse complement strand
GTTTAAGGCAGCTATCAATATTATTGCCTGCTACCGGTTATCTATTTGCCTGAATTTATGACTGTAGTTTTTTGTACATTCATGCCCTTATATTATGAACATTTATCATTAAATCATTTTATTAAATGAAAAAAACAGTCATTTCAATTGGCTTTACATTTCTCATTTTTGGAAGTGTAATTGCACAAAATGCCCAACCACTTAAATATTATATTGATAAATCAAATATGGATTTATCAATAAAACCGGGCGACAACTTTTATGAATATGCAGATGGCAACTGGATAAAAAACAACCCGGTGCCGGCATCAAAAACCCGCTGGGGAAATTTTGATTTATTAAGAGAGCAGAGCAGTAAACGTATGCAGATATTGCTCGAAAACGCTGAAAAAAATCGAAACAAAAACAGGCAGTCGCAAATTATTGGCGACTTTTATACAAGTGGCATGGATAGCGCAGCCATTGAAGCAAAGGGCTATTCCCCTATAAAAGCGCAACTGCAACAGGTAGATGAAATTAATGATTTACCCCAACTGCTAAATGAAATTGCTTTATTGCGAACTACCGGAGAAGCAAGCCCGCTCTTTGGTATGTACATTAGCCCCGATAGAAAAAATGTTTTAAAATATATTCCCTCTATCAGCTTTGCAGGCACTTCACTACCTGATAAAGACTATTACTCAAAAAATGACCCAAGCAGCATTAAAATTCGCAATGCTTATGCAGTATATTTAAAAACACTATTTGGCTTATGCGGCGAAGATGAGGCACAGGCCACAGCAAGTAAAGATGCCGTTGTAAAAATTGAAACCGCTTTAGCAGCAATGCAATATAGCCGGGTGCAAATGCGTGACCCCTATAAATCTTACAATAAATATTCGTTGGATGGCCTCACAAAATTGGGAACCGTTTTTAATTGGAAAGAGCTTTTTAAAATAATGAAAGTAAATGGAGTAGATACAGTGTTGCTCAACAATCCCGGCCTTTTAGTTACATCGGATAGTTTGCTAAAAGCGCTCCCGCTATCAGATTGGAAAAGTTATGTAAAATGGAATATAATTAAAAATGCAGCGCCTTATTTGAGCAGCCCATTTGTAAATGCCGAATTTGAATTTATAAAAGTACAAACAGGGCAAAAGGAGCAAACTCCCCGCTGGGAAAGGATGAGCAACTTAATAGACAATAGCCTTGGTGATTTTATTGGAGAATTGTATGTAGAAAAATATTTTAAACCCGAAGCTAAAGTTCGCATGCTTGATTTGGTAAACAACCTGCAGGCTACTTTTGCAGCCCGTATAAAAAGATTAGACTGGATGAGCGAAGCTACAAAAGTAAAAGCTCTTGAAAAGCTTCATGCATTTGCCAAAAAAATTGCCTACCCCGATAAATGGAAAAAATATGAAGGGCTTACCACTTCAAAAAATGATTTTGTAGGAAACCTGAGAAACGTAAGCACCTGGGGATATAATTATATGATTAATAAAATGGGCAAACCTGTAGATCGTACCGAAATGGGAATGACTCCGCCTACCATCAATGCATCGTATAGCCCTACTACTAATGGGCTTACTTTTCCTGCAGGTATTTTGCAATACCCCTTCTTTGATTTTGGCGCAGATGATGCTGTAAACTATGGCGGCATTGGCGCTGTAATAGGCCACGAAATGACACATGGATTTGATGACCAGGGAAGGCAGTATGATGCGGTAGGCAATTTAAAAGACTGGTGGGTAACAGAAGATGGCGAAAAATTTAAAGCAAAAGCACAAGAGGTGGTTGATGAATACAATGGATTTACTGTGAATGATACCATTCATGTAAATGGCAAACTAACCCTGGGCGAAAACCTTGCAGACCTTGGCGGGCTCAATATTGCTTATGAAGCATTTACCAAAACAAATGAGTATAAGGCAAACAAAAAGATAGATGGCCTTACTCCTACACAGCGTTTCTTTTTAAGCTGGGCACAGGTTTGGCGAGGAAATATTTTACCCGACAAAGCTGCACAGCTCATTCTTACCGACCCCCACTCGCCTGCTAAATGGAGGGTAAATGGCACTGTAAATAATTTAGATGCCTGGTATAAAGCTTTTAATATAAAACCCGGCGATGCTATGTATAAAAAGCCGGCAGACAGGATTAAAATTTGGTAGAAAATGTAAAACCGAAAATAAAAAAACGCTCTTTTAAGGAGCGTTTTTTTATGGCTGCTAACTTTTTTGCTTCATATATTGAAGCAAACTTCTTTTGGCATTATTTTTTATTTTTCGCTGAAAAAATTTATTCCAACCCAGCAGCCATCCACTAAAACCTAATGCCTGAATGCTCCAACGGTGCAGGCTAAACGCATCGCTATGCTCAATAATTTTACCATCGGCCAGGCGCATATTTGCTCTCACCTTATTAACTACTCTTCTGCCCGTTTTTGAAAATTGGTAAGTGGCTGTCCAGTCGCAGGTATAATATTCCTCATCAAGCGCCTGGATATTGCCAAACTCCAATGAAAAATCTTTTGCATTTTTACAAAGCATTCCCCACATCATTTTTACTTCGTTTGCCCTTAATAATTCAAATACGGGGTCAAAAAAAATAATATCATCACTATAACAGGCATTCATTTTAGCAGAATCAAGCTGCTGAAATGCTGTGTAGAAATTGCTCACTAATTGTTCGCCGCCATTCATATCAAAGTCAGTTTGTTTCGGTAAATTTAACATTCTAAACCCAACACATCATGAAGAAACTAATTTTTACTTGCCTGATTGGTATGATTGCAATAAATGTAACCGCTCAGAATGCAGACAGCAGTTGGTTTGTAAATAATTACAGCAAAAAAGAATTGTACA
The DNA here is from genome assembly GCA_018268135.1 of Bacteroidota bacterium. Classification (GTDB taxonomy): domain Bacteria; phylum Bacteroidota; class Bacteroidia; order Chitinophagales; family Chitinophagaceae; genus Ferruginibacter. The sequence continues at coordinate 34,037 of JAFDXD010000151.1, read as the reverse complement.
TCAGCATGAGAGATGGTGTACGATTATTTACCTCCATTTATATTCCGAAAGATAATACGGAGAAGCATCCTTTCCTGATGACACGCACACCCTATTCCTGTGCTCCTTATGGTGAAAATAATTATTCTTCATTATGGAGAACTTATAAAATGGCTTACGCCAAAGAGTATTACATATTTGTAACGCAAGATGTACGAGGCAGGTACATGAGTGAAGGAGTATTTGTAGATGTAAGGCCCTTTATTAAAAATAAAAAAGGTAAAGAAATTGATGAAGCAAGTGATACTTATGATACGGTAGATTGGCTGGTAAAAAACATCCCGGACAACAATGGAAATCTTGGTGTAACCGGCACATCGTACCCCGGCTTTTACAGTACCGAAGCCGCACTCAGCGGGCATCCTGCGGTAAAAGCTGTAAGCCCTCAGGCGCCTGTAACCGATTGGTTTATGGGCGATGATTTTCATCACAAAGGCGCATTTTTTGCAATGGATGGTTTTGCATTTTATCCAACTTTTGGCAAACCACACTATGGCCCTATGAAAGATTATGGTGAAGGATTTACAACTAAAATAAAAGATAATTACAAATTTTATTTACAAGCAGGAGCAATAAAACATTTAGACGAAATGATTGGCGACAGCATTAAATTTTGGCATGAATTATACCAGCATCCAAACTACGATGCCTGGTGGCAACAAAGAAATGCCCGTGTAGGTTTGTACAATGTAAAGCCTGCAATGCTTTGGGTAGGTGGATTATTTGATGCAGAAGATTGCTATGGCGCATGGAATTGCTTTAAGGCTACAGATAAACAAAGCCCTCAAACCAACAACCGCATTGTAATGGGGCCCTGGTATCATGGCCAATGGAGCCGTGAAGGAAGTTTTCTTGGCAATGTTCGCTTTGGCAGTAATACCTCAGCCTATTTTCAACAAAATGTAGAAATACCATTTTTTAATTATTACTTAAAAGGAGAAGGCAGTGTAGCTGATATTAGCAAAGCAAATATTTTCTTTACCGGAGAAAATGATTGGAAAAAATTTGATAAATGGCCACCCGAAAATGTAGAAACAAAAAATTTATACATTGGCAATAATTATAGTTTAAGTTTTGAAAATACAGGTTCCAAATTAAAGCCTGTTGACAGAGCAGGGCGCCCGGCTGCTTATGATGAATATTGCAGCGACCCTGCCCACCCTGTTCCTTATACAGAAGAGGTACATAACCGGCGAACAAGAGAATACATGACAGACGATCAGCGGTTTGCTTCCAGAAGGCCGGATGTGCTTACTTATCAAACGCCCATTCTTACCAATGATATTACGCTTGCCGGCCCGGTAATAGCAGATATTGCCACAAGCATTTCTACCACTGATGCAGATTTTGTAGTAAAACTAATTGATGTGTTTCCTGATGATTTTGAATACCCTGACGGTGAGTTAGGTAACGGTAAAGATTACCCGATGGGTGGCTACGAAATGCTGGTACGTGGCGAAATAATGAGGGGGAAATTTAGAAACAGTTTTGAAAAACCTGAACCATTTGTGCCCGGCAAAATAGCACATGTAAAATATGAACTTCCGGATATAGCCCATACTTTTAAAAAGGGCCACAGGTTGATGATACAAATTCAAAGCACCTGGTTTCCGTTAGTGGATAGAAACCCTCAAAAGTTTATTGATATTTATAAAGCTAATGACAGCGATTTTCAAAAAGCTACTATTCGTATTTATCATGATGCTATCAACCAAACCAAATTTATTTTACCTATACTCAATCCATAATGAAATATTTGATTACAGGCCTGGTATTTTTTTTAACGCTACAAACCAATGCACAAGAGCAGAAAGATTTTGTAAAAAATAATTTTACAAAAACAGATACACTCATTAAGATGAGAGATGGCATACAATTATATACCGTTATTTATACGCCAAAAGATGCTACGCAAAAATACCCGATATTAATGGAGCGTACCCCCTACTCTGCCGGACCTTATGGCCGCAATAATTACCCCTGGCGCATAGGCCCCAACCCAACACTCATGCATGAAAAATATATTTTTGTGTATCAGGATGTAAGAGGCAGATATATGAGCGAAGGGGTAAACCTTGAAATGACGCCTTATAAAGAAAATAAAAAAAACAAAACAGATGTAGATGAAAGCAGCGACACTTATGATACCATTGACTGGCTGCTAAAAAATATAAAAAACAACAATGGCCGTGTTGGAATTTATGGTATTTCGTACCCCGGATTTTATGCAAGCGCCAGCCTGCCCGGTGCCCATCCTGCTATTAAAGCTGTAAGCCCGCAGGCGCCAGTTACAGATGAGTTTATTGGAGATGATGCCAACCACAATGGCGCATTTTTTTTGATGGATAATTTTGTATTTATGAATTATTTTGGCAAGCCTCGTACCGGGCCTGTAAAAACATATTCTTCAGAAATATTTAATGCAAACCCAAAAAATTTGTACGACTTTTTTTTAAAATTAGGACCCCTCTCTGCTACCCAATCGGCTGCCTACTTTGATCATAAAAGTTATATATGGGATGAGTACCTGCTACATGACAGCTATGATGCCTACTGGCAGGCAAGAAATATAAGGCCGCATTTAAAAAACATTACTATACCTACGCTTGTAGTGGGCGGATGGTTTGATGCAGAAGACCTCTTTGGCTCCCTGCACACTTATTCATCCATAGAAAAACAAAGCCCGAACAATAACAACAGGCTGGTAATGGGTCCCTGGACACATGGCGCCTGGGAAAGCAGCGAGTGGAAGGAATATGCCAGTTATGATTTTGGAAGTAATACCAGTAAATTTTTTCAGGACTCTTTAGAAACCCGATTTTTTAATTTTTATTTAAAAGACAAAGGAAGTTTTGATGCAGCCGAAGCTACCATGTTTGAAACCGGTACAAATGTGTGGAAATCGTACCCGGCCTGGCCTCCGGCCAATATGAAATATGAAAATTATTATTTAAGTAGCAATCAGCAATTAACTACTGAGTCAAAAAATGAAAATGATTTTGATGAATACCTAAGCGACCCTGCCAAACCGGTGCCATATACTAACGGTGTGTATAGCCGAAGAAACAATGATTATATGGCCGAAGACCAGCGCTTTGCCGCTACCCGGCCCGATGTGCTTGTGTACGAAACAGCAGAGCTTACCAATAATGTAACTCTTACCGGCAAAATAACAGCCGACTTACAGGTAAGCCTATCTGGCACAGATGCTGATTTTGTAGTAAAATTAATAGATGTATTGCCCGAAACTGAACCTAATTTTAAAAATGCGCCACATGGATTTCAGATGGCGGGTTATCAACGACTGGTGAGAGCAGAAGTAATGCGTGGAAAATTTAGAAACAATTATGAAAACCCTGAGCCATTTGTACCCGGAAAAATTACAGAAGTAACCTTTGATTTAAATGATGTATCGCATACTTTTTTAAAAGGCCACAAAATAATGGTACAGGTGCAAAGCAGTTGGTTTCCTTTGGTAGATATAAACCCACAAAAATTTATGAAGATACCCGAAGCTACCAAAACAGATTATCAAAAAGAAAATATCAGGATTTATCATTCAAGTAAAATAATTTTACCGGTATTAGTTCAATAATTTAAATAAATCTATATGAAAAAAATAATATTTTTAGTAGCTATGTCCCTGTATGGCAGGGCATTTTGCCAGGTAAATATTGTACCTATGCCTGCCGAGGTAAATTTACATACCGGGGAATTTACCATTACTCCATCTACTAAAATTATTGTAGAAGGAACCAATCTCGAAAAAACAGCAGAATACTTTAATACTTATTTAAAAAAGAATTATGGATTTGTATTAGCCGTGCAAAAAAACGGCCCTGAGGCAAACTCAATATTTTTAAATTATGATAAGCTCAATGATGCCATAAAAGGGGCTTACAATATGGAAATTTCTAAATCGCATATCAACATCAATGGCGATAATGAAGAAGGGGTATTTTATGGCATGCAAAGTTTATTGCAATTATTGCCTGCAAAAAAATCCAATGCATTGGCAGTGCCACAATTAAGCATCAAAGATTATCCCCGGTTTGGATACAGGGGCGTACACCTTGATGTAAGCAGGCATTTTTTTACAGTAGAAGAAATAAAAAGGTATATAGATTATTTAGCTACTTATAAATTCAATACATTTCATTGGCATTTAACTGATGACCAGGGATGGCGTATTGAAATAAAAAAATATCCCCTGCTTACATCAGTAGGCGCTTACAGAAATGGTACAATCATTGGCCGCTACCCTGGCACAGGTAATGACAATAAGCATTATGGCGGTTTTTATACTCAGGCTCAAATAAAAGATGTAGTAAAATATGCCGCCGACCGCTATATAGATGTGATACCCGAAATAGAAATGCCCGGCCATGCATCAGCAGCCATTGCAGCATATCCGCAGCTTAGTTGTTTTCCGGATGAAGATACAGAAGTGCCTAAAGGCACTGTATGGAACGGCCCTACAAAAGGAAAACAGGTGCAGCAAACCTTTGGTGTATTTAATGATGTATTTGCACCTACAGATTATACATTTAATTTTTTACAGGATGTAATTGATGAAGTAATTACATTATTTCCTTCAAAGTACATACATATTGGTGGCGACGAATGCCCAAAAGAAAACTGGAAAAGATCGGCCTTTTGCCAACAACTGATTAAAGAAAATAACTTAAAAGATGAGCATGGCTTGCAGAGCTACTTTATTCAGCACATGGAAAAATATATTAACAGCAAAGGAAAAAAAATAATTGGCTGGGATGAAATACTGGAAGGAGGGCTTGCACCCAATGCAACGGTAATGAGCTGGCGTGGCGAAGAAGGAGGTATAGCTGCGGCAAAAGATAAACATGATGTAATAATGACCCCCGGCGGCTGGTGTTATTTTGACCATAGCCAAAGCAAATACGAAGACAGTGTAACCATTGGAGGCTACCTGCCTATTGATAAAGTATATGGCTACGAACCAATACCGGCAAGCCTTTCGGCAGATGAAGATAAATATGTATTAGGCGCCCAGGCAAATGTATGGACAGAATATATTGGCAATGAAAAAAAATTAGAGTACATGCTTTTTCCCAGATTAACAGCCCTGGCCGAAGTACTATGGACACCAAAAGAAAAAAGAAGCTGGCCTGATTTTGAAAAACGATTGCCCGGGATTTTTAAAAAATTAGATTTTTTACATATTAATTATAGCCCGGCTTATTATAATCTTCAGGCAAATATATTGCCGGCAAACAACAATAATGGTATAATGGCTGCTTTGAAAAGCAATGTAAAAGCTGCGCTTATAAAATATACCTTAGAGCCTGGCACAGCTACAAAGACTTATGGCCAGCCAATACCCATTAATAAAAATGTAAAAAAAATTGTTGCCTACTCTGTGGTAAATGGTAAAAAAACTCCTGCTATTATTCAAAGTATTAGCATTAATGAAGCTACGGGAAAAAAAATAACTCTTGCTTCTCCACCCTCATCCAGTTACTCCGGCAATGGCCCTTTTACGCTTGTAGATGGTATTCAAAATCAAAAAGGGTTGCAGCGTAGCAATGAGCTACTGGGGTTTAATGGCAATGATTTAGAAGCCGTGATAGACCTGGGCAAAACCACTCCAATACATGAAATGAGCCTGCATGTAGTGCAACAACCCGGCAGTTGGGTGTATCCACCTGCATCGGTATCGTTTTATACCAGCAGCGATGGCGAAAATTTTACACTGCTTCAAACAGTAACTAATTCAAGCACTGCACAAAATATTGTATTCAGTACTCAAATGGCCGCCTCTGCAAAATATGTGAAAGTATGGGCAAAAAATGCCGGCATTATCCCCTCCGGCAAAGAGGGAGCAGGCAACCCGGCATGGCTTTTTGCTGATGAAATTGAAATAAAATAAAAATTTTAAAATAAAGCAACCGATTGCATAGCAAGCAATATTGCCCTACAACATAAGCCGGGCATAGGTTTTAAGCACAAGAGTGCGACGCCACCGAAGATGCCCAAAGAACAAATGCTTGTAACAAAAAAATAAAAAACGTATTTTTATCCTTATCACTTTTACCTAATTTTTATGACAAAAATTGATTTTACTGACTCGTTAGAAAAAATTCCTGTAAAAATATTTAAAACCCCACAGGATGGTTCTGTATTTGTAGCCAATGAGATTGCTACATTAATCAGGGAAAAAAATGCAGCCGGAAAAAAAGCAGTGATTGGGCTTGCTACCGGCTCTACCCCTAAAACGCTTTATGCAGAGCTTGTTCGCATGCATAAAGAAGAAGGCCTGAGTTTTAAAAATGTGATAACCTTTAACCTGGATCAGTATTATCCGATGGATAAAAATGCGTTGCAAAGTTATCATTACTTTATGCGGAAATATCTTTTTGAACATACGGATATTGACCCTAACAATTATCATGTACCCGATGGTATGATACCAAAAGAAGCCGTAAAAGACCATTGCAAAAAATATGAAGCCGATATTGAAGCTGCCGGTGGGCTTGACTTACAGATATTGGGCATTGGTAACAATGGCCACATTGGATTTAATGAACCGGGCAGCGGCATTTATACAAAAACCCGCCTTATTACTTTAGACAATAGTACCCGTATTGCCAATTCGTACGAATTTGGAAACATGAGCCAGGTACCCCGTATGGCAATTACCATGGGCATTAGCACCATATTAAAATCTAAAAAAATAATATTGATGGCCTGGGGCCAAAACAAAGCGCCGGTATTGCAAAAAGCTGTGGAAGAAGAAATGACGGAAGAAATTCCGGCATCGCTGTTGCAATCGCATGATGATTGCAGCTTTGTAGTGGATGATGATGCTGCGTCTATGCTTACCCGTTTTAGATACCCCTGGCTTACCGGCGAGTGCGAATGGAATGATGCCATGATTAAAAAAGCGGTGATAAACCTGGCGCTAAAATTAAACAAGCCTGTACTGAGCCTTACCAATAATGATTACAATGATAATGGCCTTAATGATTTGCTTACAGAAAAAGGTAATGCTTATGAAACCAACCTGCAGGTATTTTATTTATTGAGAGATAGTATTACCGGCTGGCCCGGCGGCAAACCCACTGATAGCAGGGCTTCGCATCCGGAAAGGAATAAACCATTTCCTAAAAGATCATTAATATTTTCGCCTCACCCCGATGATGACATCATAAGCATGGGAGGCACATTTATCAGGCTGCACAACCAGGGGCATGATGTACACGTAGCTTATCAAACCAGTGGAAATATTGCCGTTACTGATGAATTTGTAACACGCTTTTTAGACTTTGCTGTGGGTTTTGAAAACATGTTTGATATGGATGGAAGCAAAAGCAAACAAATACTTCAGCAAGCCACCGCATTTTTAAAAAATAAAAAATCATCTGAAAGCGATACTGAAGAAATTAGAGCCATTAAAGGTTTGATACGCCGGTGCGAAGCAAAAGCTACCTGCAAATATGTAGGCCTTACAGATGATCAGATACATTTTCAAAATCTTCCTTTTTATGAAACAGGCACCATCGAAAAAAATCCGATGGGAGAAGCAGATATTTTGAAAACCGTAGAATTGTTAGACCAATTGAAGCCCCAGCAAATATTTTGTGCAGGCGATTTTGCTGACCCGCATGGTACACACAAAGTATGCTTTGATGTAGTAATTGCGGCATTAGACAGGTTAAAAAAACAAAATGCCGACTGGCTGAAAGACTGCTGGCTATGGCTTTACAAAGGTGCATGGCAGGAGTGGGATATTACTGCCATTGAAATGGCCATACCAATGAGCCCCGACCAGGTATTGCAAAAACGCAATGGTATTTTTATTCATCAATCGCAAAAAGATACAGTGCCTTTTCAGGGAAGCGACGACAGGGAATTTTGGCAAAGGGCAGAAGAAAGAAATGCTAACACTGCCGGCCTGTATGCTCAATTAGGGCTTACAAAATTTGCGGCTATGGAAGCTTTTGTAAGATGGCATTTTTAAATTTGTTAGCAGGCATTTATCTGCCTCTCTTTTGAGTGATACCTAAGTAAATCCCCTGCTTGTAAAAAATTGGCAGGGGATTATTTTTTCACCATCTTTCGATGTTATTTTTTAAAACTTATTTCTATTTTCCAGCATTAGCAAATCGGCTAATACCATTGCCGTTACTGCTTCTAATACTACCGGCACCCTTAGGGCAATGCAGAGGTCGTGCCTGCCTTTTACTGAAAAAGGCTCTACTGTTTGGGTTTCTTTATTAAATGTTTGCTGCTCTTTTGGAGTAGAAGATGTTGGCTTTACTACTACTCTAAAAATAAGATCATTGCCATTGGTAATACCGCCCACAATGCCTCCGGCATGGTTGGTCTTGGTTTTGCCTTCTGCGTTTTCAATGGCATCATTATGCTCAATGCCGTACATTTTTGCGGCAGCAAACCCGGCGCCAAATTCTATTCCTTTAATGGCAGGAATTGCAAAAACAGCATGGCTCAATACAGATTCTACAGAATTAAAAAATGGCTCTCCCAACCCAATGGGCAGGTTAGTTACTTCACACTCTACAATACCCCCTACACTATCTTTTGCATCAATAGCTTTTTGCAAACCTTTTTCAATATCTGTTTCGCCTGCCACTTCTTTTATAATGGCGGTGCAGGTAATATCATCGCTGGCGTAAAAAAGTATTTTTTTGGCTACCACCCCTGCTGCTACAAGGCATACGGTGAGCCTGCCGCTAAAGTGGCCGCCGCCTCTATAATCTTCAAAGCCATTAAATTTTTGGGAAGCTACAAAATCTGCATGGCCCGGCCTGGGCACAGTGCGTAATTTTTCATAATCGCTGCTACGGGTATTTTTATTTTCAAAAATAATGGTAAGCGGCGCCCCGGTAGTTTTTTCATTAAATACTCCTGAAATAAAAACAGGAATATCATCTTCCTTACGGGGAGTAGTGCCCTTGGTGCCGCCTTTGCGCCTTTCAATATCATTTGCAAAATCTGATGCATTTAAGGGAATGCCTGCAGGGCATCCATCAATGCTTATGCCTACAAAAGGCCCGTGAGACTCTCCAAAAATACTTACCCTGAATATGGTTCCAAAACTGTTCAAAATATTTAATTTTTAAAGTGAACTATTGATTGATACTAACGGATGCGCCTAAGTGCTTTATATGCTCATAAAAATCGGGGTATGATTTATTGATGGCATCTGCCTCATCAATAGTAGTAAACCCCTCAGCCCTTAGTGCTGCTATGGCGCCGGCCATTGCAATGCGATGATCGTGCCTTGAGTGCAAGGCTGCCCCATGTACTTTACCCCCTCCCTCTATTTTCATTACATCATCTTCTAAAAGTATGGTTACGCCCATTTTGGCAAACTCCTGCTGCAAAGTTAAGGCCCTATTGCTTTCTTTATGCGCCAGCCTGCTTACGCCTTTAATAACGGTAGTACCCTGGCAATATACTGCCAATGCAACTAAAGGTGGAAAAAGATCCGGGCAATCTGTTGCATCAAACTCAAATGCTTCAAGGCTTTTGGAGTGCAGCTCAATTTCATTGTCCGAAATTTTCATAGCCGCTTTTGCCAGAATGAGGGCATTCAGGATGGCTTTATCAGCCTGGGCAGATTGTATATCGAGGCCTTTCACTTTAATATCGCCTGCAATGGCGCCTGCTACCAATAAAAAGGCAGCGCCACTCCAATCGCCTTCTACAGTGTAGGTTACATCTTTATCAAACCTGGGCTGAGGCTGTATGATAAAACGCTCATAATTTTCATTCTTTACCTCGTATCCAAATAACTTCATTATTTGCAGCGTAAGATCTATATATGGCTTGCTTTTTAAATTAATAACGGTGATGGTTACCTGCTTAGTGGCTGCTTTTGCAAATGCCATTAATAAGCCTGTAAGAAATTGGGAGCTTAAGGAACCATCAATAGTAATGTCGCCGGGTAATAAAGGCCCCTGCAAATGCAATGGCAACCTGCCAGCATTAGATTGTATTTGCACACTTAGCTTTGGCAAAATTTCATCAAAAAAATCCATGGGACGTGTGAGTAAGCTGCCACTACCCGTAACCTGTATGGGCGCTGAGTTTAATGCAGCTATTGGCACAAACATCCTGATACTTAAACCACTTTCGCCGCAATTAATTTCTTTATTTTTAGCATCTTCCGCAGGATAATGCAAAGACTCAATGCTGATACTTCCGTCGGCATTTTGCTGTATAAAAGCGCCAAGATTTTTAATAATAGAAAGGGCTGCAATATCATCATTGCTTTTGCCCGGGTTGATAATATTGGTATGCCCATGATGCAATAATGCCGCCGCACAAGCACGCTGCATAGCGCTTTTAGAGGCTGCTGCAAATATTTCGCCTTTAAGTACAGTAGGCTGTATGGTTACTTTCATTTAATTTTTTTGCCTGAATAAAATATTTACAGGCTTTCTTTTACTAATTGTTTTAACTGAATCAATCCAATAGGTACAATTGTAGCATCGCCTATTTTATTTAACAGAATAAAATTCATATTTCCTGCATTTCTTTTCTTATCCATTAATAGCAGCTCCCAAATTTTATCGGTATCAATATTTATTTTTACCGGCAGCCGGTATTGCTCTAACAGCTTTACTATTTTTTCTTTATCAACAGAATAAAAATTATTTATTTCTTCCGAAATATTGCAAGCTGCAACCATGCCAATACTAACCGCATGGCCATGGGGCAGATGGTATATATTTTCAATTGCATGGCCAATGGTATGTCCAAAATTTAGCAATTTACGATCGCCGGTTTCAAACTCGTCCTGCAATACTACCGAAGTTTTAATGGCCACATTTCTTTCTACAAGCGCTGCAATTGCAGCTTTATCAGCCATAAATTTTTCAATAGTATTCTGCTGAAGCAAATCAAACAAGTCAGCATCTTTAATGCAGGCATGTTTTACTATTTCAGCAAAGCCATTTACCCATTCTTCGGTGGGCAATGTTGATAAAAAACTATAATCAAATAATAAAACATCCGGCTGATGCACCGTACCCACCATATTTTTATAAGGCCCTACATCTATCCCATTTTTACCTCCAATGGCGGCATCTACCATTGCCAATATAGAAGTTGGAGCCAGGGCGAGTTTTGTGCCACGCTTAAAAATGGATGCGGCATATCCTGCCATATCTGTAACTACGCCACCACCAACGCCTACAATGCATGATTGTTTATCTGCTTCAAATGCAAGCAACTGCTGCACTATATTGTCGATAGTAGCCTGCTGCTTATGAGCTTCGCCGTGTGGTATGGTTATTACTTTATAAGCTTCAAACCGGGTGGCATGGTGCTTAAAAAGGTTATCATCTGTAATGATGATAATTTTTTCTTTTGGAAAAAAATTTTCAATCTCGTTAAAAGATGCATCAAATAGATAGTCAACCTTTTTTTGTGAAAAAACAAATGTTTCTCTTTTCATAAATTTATATCTCCCTAAAAAAAATAAAATAAGCCGGGTTGCCTGCATTTAAAAAATTAAAAATACAGCAGCCCGCTGTTGTTACTCTTCATTCATTATTTTGTTTTGATGGCTGATACTTTCTAAATGCACTGCATCAAGGTATTTTGTAATAAACTCATTACTAAGGCCCAGTTTTTCGCCTTTTGCAATTGCTTTTTCTAAAATTTCGTTCCAGCGGTTTGTTTGCAAAATGGTAATGCTATTAGCTCTTTTATATTCACCAATTTTATCGGCAATTTTCATACGTTGGCTCATCAGGGTCAGCAATTCATCATCTATATGATTTATTTGCTCCCTTAGTTTTGATAATGCAGATAAAAATTCCTGTTCGCTTGTATTTTCATGTCTCCATGCCAATGAATCCAACATTTTTCCAAGGGTTTCGGGGGTAATTTGTTGTTTAGCGTCGCTCCAGGCATTGTCAGGGTCAATATGGCTTTCAATAATAAGTCCACCAAAATCAAGGTCAATACTTTTTTGAGCAATGGATTGCAGCATGTGCCTGTTGCCACAAATATGTGAAGGATCGCATATCAACAGCATTTCCGGAAAACGCCTTTTCATTGCGATGGGCAGATGCCACATAGGTGCATTTCGGAATTCGGTATTGCCATAAGCCGAAAACCCACGATGAATCATTCCGATGTTTTTTAAACCAACTTTTTGTAAACGCTCAATAGCGCCTGTCCACAAATCAAGGTCGGGGTGTACCGGATTTTTTACAAGTACGGGAATGTCCACTCCACGTAATGCGTCTGCTACTTCCTGCACACTAAATGGATTTACAGTTGTTCTTGCACCAATCCAAAGTACATCTACATCAAATTGCAATGCATCCTGTACATGTTTGGCAGTAGCTACTTCTACAGTTATGGGCAAGCCTGTAGCTTTTTTAGCTTGTGCCATCCATGGCAAACCTTTGGTACCAATGCCTTCAAATAATCCGGGTTTAGTACGTGGTTTCCAAATACCGGCTCTTAGCATATCTACTCTACCGGTAGCGGCTAAACGCTGTGCAGTTTCCAATACCTGTTCTTCGGTTTCGGCGCTGCAAGGCCCGCTAATAATGAGGGGCCTTTTATTCCATACCTGCATGATGTCTTGTTTCATTGTTTTAGTTTCTGTTTGCATTTTAAAAATTAGTTTATGTTACCAGCTTTTGATTATTTATTCAGCATTGTTGTGTCACTCCCTTGTACGGCATAGCTTTATTCAGCCCTTTCAATCAGGAGTTTACTACTTTATTATTCTTTTTATTTTATTTGCATTCTCCATCAGCTCTATTAAATATTCTATATTTTCTTTTTCAAGGCTTGATTTAAATTTTCTTAGTTGCGAAATATGTTCATTCAGCACATCCAGTACATTTTCTTTATTCTGCATAAAAATAGGCGCCCACATAGCCGGGTTACTTTTTGCCAGGCGAACCGTACTTTCAAAACCACCACCCGCCATTTCAAAAATGGCATCTTCTTCTTTTTCTTTTTCCAAAACGGTATTGGCCAATGCAAAAGAAGTGATATGCGAAATATGGCTTACATAGGCTGCATGTATATCATGGTTTACTGCATCCATGTAAATAATATGCATGCCAAGTTTGTTATAAATAGTTTCTACTTTTTTCAACGCAGCCTTGTCGCTCAACTCCTGTTCGCAAATCACACAAGCTCTTCCTTCAAAAGCCCCTCTCACAGCAGCTTCGGGGCCACTATACTCTGTGCCCCACATGGGATGCGTGGCTACTAACTGCTTCCGCATAGGGTGCGTAGCTACCGCCTGACAAAGGGCAGACTTTGTAGAGCCGGCATCTATTACTACCTGATTATTGCCCACTGCATTTAAAACCTGGAGTGTAATGGGTACTGTGGCATCTACCGGTATTGAAATGTAAATAATATCACTTTGTTTCACCGCTTTCTCTAATGGCATTGACTCATCAATAATGTTGAGCTCTTTTGCTTTTTGTAAACTTGCTTCATTTCTGCCTACGCCAATTATTTTTTTTGCAAACCCTTTATCTTTTAAAGCCAATGCCATTGAGCCTCCTATTAACCCTACTCCAATAATTGTTACAACTGCTCCCTTATGTTCGTCTTGCACGGTAGGGTTTTGTGATGCTTTTGTCATTTCTTGCTTTGGCTTAGCCTTTTGATTTTCCATTAACTTTAATCCTTTTTATAGCTTCGTCAATTCTTTGTTCGGTACAACACAAGCTTACTCTTACATATTTATTTCCTTGTGTGCCAAATATGCCACCGGGGGTGATAAATACATTTGCCTGATGCAACACTTCATCGCTTAAGGCATATCCATCTTTATAATCTGATGGTATGTTGGCCCAAACAAACATTCCTGCCTGGCTGTTACTGTAACTACATTGCAATAAATCCAGCAATTCAAATACTTTTTGCCTGCGTGCCTTATAAATTTCATTCACCTGCTGATACCAATCTTCGTTTAGCGATAATGCTTTAGCCGCTGCAAGTTGCAATGGCAAAAACATGCCGCTATCCATATTGCTTTTAAATTTAAGCACTTCATTAATTTTTTCTTTTGAAGCACACAGCATACCTATTCGCCAACCTGCCATATTGTGGCTTTTACTTAGTGAATTTAATTCGAGTGCTACTTCCATAGCCCCCGGAGTACTAAGAATACTTAATGGCTCACTGTTCAAAATAAAACTGTAAGGATTATCATGAACCAATAAGATATTATGTTTTTTTGCAAAATTTACTACCTGTTCAAATGTGTGCCTGGCAGGCAACTGTCCCGTGGGCATTTGAGGATAGTTGATAAACATTAGTTTTACTTTAGTCAAATCCATTTTTTCTAATTCCGCAAAATCAGGCATCCAGTTATTGGCCTCAGTAAGAATATAATCTACCGGTGTACCTCCGGCAAGTGTAACCGCCGAGCGATAAGTAGGATACCCCGGGTTGGGTATTAAAGCTTCATCATTTTCATTTAAGTAAGTCATGCAAATATGCATAATACCTTCTTTGCTGCCAATGAGCGGAAGAATTTCTGTATTTGCATCAAGTGTAACATGATACCAACGCTTATACCATGCGCTCATAGCCTCTCTCAGTACCGGACTGCCTTTATAATTTTGATAAGCATGTACATTTGGTTTTATACTTTCTTCATTCAGTACTTTTATTACATCGGGGTGTGGGGGCAGGTCGGGGCTGCCAATACCCAGGTTAATAACTGCCTTGCCGGCTTTATTCATCTCATCTATTTCTCTTAGCTTTTGAGAGAAATAATATTCATTAATTGTTTCTAATCTTTTTGCTGTGTGCATATCTTATTTTTTCAATCCTTTTTTTAATATCGTATATCCGTATTTGTTATATTTTGAATAATGCTGAAAAAATTATTTAGTTACCCCTTTTTTATAAATGCCGTATACTTTAAAATGGTTGGTTAGTGGTATGATATTCTTAACCAGTTTATGAAACTGTTGTACATGGTCAAACTCCATATCTGCATGAAAAGAATATAACCAGTCGCTACCGGGTATGGGAAAAGATTGCAGCTTGCTTAGGTTAATTCCCGCATCTGCAATTTTAGTAAGTACTTTGGCCAGGCTGCCTTTTGAGTGATCAGTATTAAAATTTACAGAAGCTTTATTAGCTTCAATTACTTCGCTGGCTTCTTCTTCTCTCTCTAAAACCAAAAAGCGTGTATAGTTATTTTTTTGAGTTTGTATGTTGGGGGCAATCATTTCGAGTTGAAAAAGTTCTGCCGCAAGTTTGCCGGCAATGGCAGCAATATGTTTGCTTTTATGCTGGTGCACCTGTTTAGCGCTAAGGGCGGTATCTTCTGTTTCTACCAGTTTCCAATTGTATTTATCCAAAAAATCGAGGCACTGCTGCAATGCCATGGGGTGTGAGTGAACTTCTTTAATATCTTCGAGCCTGATACCGGGGTTTACTAAGAGGTTTTGCTTTATGTGAAGGTAGATTTCGCCGGTAATTTTAAGATTGGAATTTTGCAATAATGTGTAATTGGGGAGAATGCTTCCGGCAATAGAATTTTCAATAGCCATGATGGCTCCATCCGTTTCATCTTTATTGGCTGCTTTTTTTATTAATTCTCTAAAACTGCCACAACAAACTACTTCTACCTGTTTTCCAAAAAAATACCTTGCGGCAGACTGGTGAAAACTTCCTTCAAAACCCTGGATTGCTATTTTCCTACTCATTGATTTATTTTTTTTAATAAAAAAATCCCGGCCTTTTGAGCCGGGATTTCTTGTTATGTTGACTGATTTTATTTTTTATTCACTCAGTGTGTACATACCATACCCGGCTTGCTGCTAAAATAATAGAAACAGAAAGATTGCCAGTTGTATGTATTGATATGCTTCATTGTAAGATGCAAAACTAAAAAAATGAATTGATTAAAAAAAACATTTTTTTAATTTTTCCGGCATTAAATAACAACAATTGATAATACACTACAAACTTCCCGTATTATTAAAAAAAAAGCCATCTCAATAAAAATCGGGATGGCTATACGATTGCTTGCCTAAAAAAATTTACTGAGCAAATAACCGGCAAGAGGTTAATTTACTATTGAAAACTACTTATTTTTTTGTTGTGTCAGCAGCAGGAGTAGTTGCTTTAGCAGTTGTATCTACTGTAGCAGCTTTAGCTGTAGTATCTACAGTAGTAGCTGGAGTAGAAACGGCTGAAGTGTCAGTAGCTTTAGTGTCATCAGCTTTTTTAGCTGAATCGTTACAAGCTGTAAAAGAGATTGCGATAACTGCAATTGCTAATAATTTTTTCATTTTGTTTGTTTGTTTAAATTAAAATTATAATTTGATATTAATACCGGTATTAAAAAAAGGTAACCCTACTTTTGTAAAAAATTTTTTTTTGGTTGATTTGGGTTACAAAATCAATTAAAATGTATTAATAATAACACAGGTGAATATAATAGAACAAGAAAGGAGTTTACTGGAGGGCCTTGCTACCGAAGATAAAGCCTCAATAGAGCAGATATACAGAGAGCATTTCCCTATGGTTCAATCACTTGTGTTGAATAATTCGGGTACGGTAGATGATGCGGCAGATATTTTTCAGGAGCTGATGATTTTATTGTTTCAGAAATCTAAAGCAGGAAATTTGGAGCTTCATTGCCAGCTAAAAACCTTTATTTATTCAATTTGCAGAAGGCTTTGGCTGAAAAGATTACAGCAAATGCAAAGATTTTCTGCTCAAAATGAGGGATTGGAAGATACCATACCTGTAGAAGAAGAGATAGAAGTGCATGAAAAAAAGCAGAATGATTTTACAATAATGGAAAGCGCCATGGCTAAAATTGGCGAGCCTTGTAAAAGCCTTCTGGAGGCATACTACTTACAAAAAAAGCAGATGAACGAAATTGCTGATGCGTTTGGCTATACCAATGCCGATAATGCAAAAACGCAGAAGTATAAATGCCTGGTAAGATTAAAAAAATTGTTTTTTGCTCAATACAAAAATGTAGAATAGATGGAAGATACTTTACTCATAGATGCTGTAGAGCGGTTTGTAAATAATGAAATGTCCGCTGAGGAAAGGATTTATTTTGAAGAATTAAGAAAAAATAATCCTGAGCTGGACCAGGCCGTGGTAGAACAAATGTTTTTTATAAACGAATTGCATCATTTTAGCGATACTAAAAACTTTAAATACAAACTTCACGATGTAGAGTCAAAGCTGGTTGATGAAGGCTTTATTTCTAAACAGGTATTGAAAGGAAAAGCTAAAATCATTCAACTTTGGTCAAAATATAAACGTACCATTGGTGTAGCAGCCTGCATTGCAGGCCTTGTATCGCTGTTGATTGCAGGTATTACCTCTGCTGTTACTACTACCAAAGAAACGAATACTAAATTATTAGTAGAAAAATTAGATGCTACAGATAATAAAACCAAACAACTAGAAAGAAAAATAAATCAAATAGTAGCTGCTTCAACCACGCCAGCTACCCGCAAGCTTACGTTGGATGCAAAATTCAGAGCTACCGGTTTTTTAATAGATGCCAATAATAATTTTATTGTTACCAATGCCCATGTGGTATCTGAAGCAAAAAACCACCTGGTAGTAGAAAACAATAAAGGCAATCAGTACATTGCCAGGGTTGTATATGTAAATTATGCTAACGATTTGGCCATTATAAAAATTACAGACAGTAGTTTTAAGAAATTATCGCCCATGCCTTATTCCATAAAGAAATCAAGCGCCGACCTTGGCGAGCAGGTATTTATTTTGGGCTATCCTAAAGCAGAAATTGTATATGGAGAAGGTTATGTAAGCGCTAAGAACGGCTATAAAATGGATACACTCTATTGCCAATTAACCACATCGGCAAATGAAGGCAACAGCGGGTCGCCGGTAATTACAAAAAATGGCGAATTGATGGGTATTATTACCAGCAGCGAAACAAATGCTGATGGTGTAGTTTTTGCAGTTAAATCTGCTAATATATACAGAGCCGTTGATTCTATTAAAAAAATGCCTGACTATAAAAATATAAAAGTTAACTCTGCCCCTTCTTTAAAAGGTTTAGACAGGGTAGATCAGATAAAGAAAATGGAAGATTATGTTTTTATGATAAAAGGAAATTAATAATACTTTAAGCAAAAAGTAGTATTCATAAAAAAGCGTTTCTAAAATGAAACGCTTTTCTTTTTCCCGACGAAACCTACCATTTACTTATTTCTTTTCATTCCAAAGCGAGGTAGGGTATGTTCCGTCATTTATCAATTTATCAAGACTTGCTTTTACTTCAGGCGCATCTTCTTTATACGTTACGCCAAACCACTGTGCAGTAGTAGGAATCACTTTAATTTTACCTCCCCCTTTTTTAATAAAATATTCTCCAATAATAGGAATAAAAAATTCTGCTTTAATATTTTCAAAATTATCTTTCGGAAAATCTTTAAATAATTTTTTGATTACATCAAATACCGTAGGATGAAAACACCAAAAATTCATCGACACACTTGAGTCTTCGCTTACCTGCACCAGTTCCCCATCATTATTTTCATACACCACTATCCCCTCCTTATTTCTATAAATTTTAGTCCGCTCATTTATATCTACCAGGTTATTGCTTGCATCTGTATCGCATACGCCACGGCTTACCGTACCATTATCACTTAAAGTACTTTTTAATATATACCCAATAATAGAATAAGTTTTTTCATTGCAATCATTAGTTAAAAAATTAACAGCCTTTGCAAAACCATCATAGCCATAAAAATCATCCGCATTAATTACCGCAAATGGCTCCTTTATTACATCGCTGGCGCAAAGTACTGCATGGCCGGTACCCCAGGGCTTTGTTCTGTCTTCAGGCATGTATTGTGGATCTACAAAATAATCCTTCTCCTGGTAAACATATTCTACCTCTACCCTACCTTTTAATTTTGCATCAAAACTTGCTTTAAAATTTTCAGCAAAGTCTTTTCTTATTACAAACACAATTTTTCCAAACCCGGCTTTTATGGCATCATATATTGAATAATCCATAATAGTTTCGCCCGATGGACCAAAACCTTCAGTTTGTTTCATACTGCCATATCGGCTCGCCATACCGGCTGCTAAAATTAAAAGTGTAGGTTGTTGCATATTTTTACTTTTCAGGGTTTTAAAAATAATAATAGATTTTTGCATCACAAATTTAACGCAATACATTAAAATATGAATTAAATGCTATTCTACCCCGAAAATATAGAAATTAATCATATCGATACCGCAAATACTTCAATAAAACTATTGGTAGCAAGGCTCGACAAAATCCACCCGATTGTATCCGGCAATAAATTATTCAAACTGCATTACTTTTTGCAAGATGCCCTTCAATCTACTCATAAAACCATTCTCACATTTGGCGGAGCCTATTCTAATCACCTTGTAGCTACTGCATTTGCCTGCAAAGCGTATCAATTAAATTGTATTGGTATTGTAAGGGGCGAAAAACCACAAGCTCTCTCTGCTACTCTACAACAATGTATTAAGTTGGGTATGCAACTACATTTTATTTCGAGAGAAGAATATAAAAATAACGAAGCAGAAAGTTTTACTACTGACCTTAAAAATAAATTTGGTCATTTTATACTGATACCCGAAGGCGGCTTTAGCACACAGGGCGCTGCAGGCGCTGCAAAAATTATGGATTTGCTTCATCACTGCAATGCTACTCATATTGCTACTGCTACAGGCACCGCCACCACACTTGCAGGTTTATTAATGGCTGCCAATAATAAGCAACAAATCATCTCTATACCGGTTATAAAAAATATGACCGATATAGAAAGCAGAATAAAAATACTAACAGGTAAAAATCAATTTAATAACCTGAAAATATTGGGCGATTACCATTTTGGCGGGTACGCCAAAAAAAATACTGAGCTTATCAACTTCATCAATTCATTTTATAAAAAATATACTATCCCTACTGATTTTGTTTATACAGCCAAAATGATGTTTGGCATAATGGATCAAATATCTAAAAATTATTTTCCTGCCGAAAGTACCATTGTATGCCTGCATACAGGAGGCTTACAAGGCAACCACTCTTTGCCGTCAGGCACTCTTATTTTCTAATTCTTAACAGGCCTTTATTGTCCTTGTAGTATTTTCTAAAAAATTGAATGATATATTTGCACTCCAATATGACAATTCTTAAGAAAAAATACCATTTAATATTTGCTGCAATATTGTTTGTAAATGCAGTGTCAGCACAGGAAATACTACCCAACATTACAGTAAAAAATATTAGCGGAAAAATAATAGTGAGCTGGCAAAATTTATACAATCAGCCCACTGCTACCATCAATATTCAACGCTCTTACGATAGCCTGAAAAATTTTACAACCATCGGAAGTGTATTAAACCCCCTAAATAAAGAAAATGGTTACGCCGATGAAAACCCGCCATACAATAAAATGTATTACAGGCTCTTTATTGCATTTGAAGGCGGCTCCTATATTATTACCAAACCCGTAAGGCCTACAAAAGAAGCAATTACCGGCCCCGATACCGACAGTACACATCTTACACGCTATCCCTGGCAGGTAAATCCCCTGGCAGACTCTTCCATTAATATTCCACCCATAGCTAACCCTGGCAATATAAAAGTGCCGGCCAATATCAAACCTGTTATAACCTACCCCAGCAAGTTGGTGTACACTTCAAGAGAAAATAGCATTGTATTGCATTTGCCGGGTGCGCCATTTAAAAAATACAGCATCAAATTTTTTGATGAAGACAATAAAATGATTTTTGAATTAAACAAGTTAAAAGAAGAATATCTAATTCTTGAAAAAGTAAATTTTATTCGCTCAGGATGGTACCATTTTGAGTTGTATGACGGCAATGAACTGGTAGAAAAAAACAGGCTGTTTGTACCAAAAGACACGAAGCAAAACAACAGGTATTAAAAATAAAATTACCCGGCTTTATTCATTACCTGTTTCTCTTAATAAGCATTCATCAAAAAAAATATGCCTGCAAACGCTTACTCTTGCAGCTTTACATCAAATACTTTTTCAAAATTTCTTTTAAGTTCATCTTTCACCTCGTCATAGTTGAGCTTGTGGCCTACTTCTTTTTCCAGAGAGGTTACCTGCTTATTTTGAATGCCGCAGGGTATAATATTATTAAAATAACGGAGATCAGTATTTACATTCAAAGCAAAGCCATGCATGGTAATCCAGCGGCTGCATCTTACACCAATGGCACAAATCTTTCTCTCCCGCCCTCTCACTCCGGGCTCTATCCATACACCCGTTTCGCCCTTACTCCTTTCGCCAATAATTCCATTGGCTGCAATAGTATTGATGATTACCTCCTCCAGGTTGCGAAGGTACCTGCCAATATCTGTATAAAATTTTTCAAGATCCAAAATAGGATAGCCAACTATTTGCTGCAATCCATGAAAAGTAATATCGCCCCCACGATTGGTATTAAAAAAAGAAATTCCGTTTTTTGCCAACTCTTCCTTACTCATCAGCACATGATTTATGTTGCCGCTTTTGCCCAAAGTGTACACAGGCTCATGCTCACAAATTAAAAAATAATGCCGGGTAGGCAGCGCTCCGGTATCATAGTTACTATTTTCTTTTCTTGCAGCAGTTTTTAAATCTACGTTTTGCTGAAGCAGGCTTTCCTGGTAATCCCAGGCCGCTTTATACTCAATTATTCCCAAATCTTTATAATTCACTGCCTGCATATCGGTATCAATGTTTTACTTTGCAAAGTTATGCAAATAGTATGGCGAAAAAATGATAGCACACAAACACAATACAGAATGCCGGTTTATTTTTTTGTACCCGGCAGCAAACCGCCCATCAGCTTCATGGGCGTCGCACTCTTGTACCATATATCTTTATGCAACCATCATCAAAAGCCATAAACATTAAAAGAACCAATCAAATGAATGTACCGGAAAAAAATACAGAAGAAGAACTTCATGATACAGATGAATTATTTGAAAAGCTTTCCATCAGCATAGATAAAGGACAGGAGCCTGTACGCATAGATAAATTTTTGATGAATAGAATAGAAGGCGCCACCCGAAATAAAATACAGCAGGCAATAGAAGATGAGATGGTATTGGTAAATGAAAAGCCAATCAAAAGCAATTACAAAATAAAGCCCGGCGATAAAATCATTATTTATGATAACAACTCGCCAGAGTCTTCTGAAATCATACCGCAAAATATTCCGCTTAATATGGTGTACGAAGATGATGACCTGTTAGTAATAAACAAACCCATAGGCATGGTAGTGCACCCCGGCAGTGGTAACCCCGATGGCACTTTAGTAAATGCAGTTGCTTATCATTTAAAACAAAATTGTCCTCAAATAAATGAGAGTGAATTGCCACGCTTTGGTTTGGTACATCGCATAGATAAAAATACAAGTGGGCTATTGGTAATGGCCAAAAAACAAAAAGTAATGAGTGAGCTTGCCAAACAATTTTACAACCATACGGTACACCGCAGATATGTGGCATTGGTATGGGGCAATTTTGAAGAAAACCAAGGTACCATTACCGGAAACGTAGGCAGGCATCAGCGTTTTAGAAAATTATTTACTACCTACCCCGATGGCGACCACGGCAAAGAAGCCATCACACATTATCAGGTATTAGAAAATTTTAATTATGTAACCCTGGTAGAGTGCAGGCTCGAAACAGGCCGCACACATCAAATAAGGGTACACATGCAATACATTGGCCATCCGCTTTTTAATGATGATTTTTATGGAGGCGACAGAATTGTGAAAGGAACCGTGTACACAAAATACAAGCAGTTTGTAGATAATTGTTTTAAGCTTTGTCCTCGCCAGGCCCTACATGCCAAAGAGTTAGGCTTTGTACACCCCGTTACAAAAAAAGAAATGCTTTTTACCAGCCAATTGCCCAACGATATGGAGCAGGTAATAGAAAAATGGAGAAAATACAGCCAATTTAAAAATACGGAAGAGTAAAAATGCCCCTGTTTAATGCAGAAAAAAAAGATAGATTGCACTTAACTTTTTTTAAAATAAGAATGAGGCAGCATTAATACCAAACAATTTTTCGTGGGTTGAGGTTTGGACCAAAAAAAATGTTTTAAAAAATAAAATTAATGCTGAAAAAGCTGAATATTGCAGATGGTTGGTAAGTCGCACTTAAGCCGGGATATAACCTACTGCCCGAACTAATTTTATTTTAGGCAGGCATTCAAATTTTTAGCTTTTTTTATACAGCCTTGATTTTTTTGTTCCTTTTTGCATCAAGACAAAAAGTAAATGAAGAAAAGCCTAATAGGAGTAAAGGTTCTAAATCAAAATATCTAATCCTTGCAGATTAATAGGATTAGAAAAAATGAGTATAAATCAAATTTTCGAGGCTTGAGGCTCCGGCCTCATAAAAAAAGCGTTTAGAAAATTTGAATGGAAGCCGTTAAAAAATAAAATGAATGCTGAAAAAGCTGAATCTTGCAGTTTGCTCGTAAGTCGCACTAAAGCTGGGATATGATCTATCGCCCGGACTTATTTTATTTTAGGCAGACATTCAAATTTTTAGCTTTTTTTATGCAGCCTTGATTTTTTTGTTACTTTTTGTATCAAGACAAAAAGTAATTAAAGAGAAACTTAAAAGAAACAAAGGTTTGATATTAAAATACCTAATCTTAAAAAAAAATTAAAAGATGGTAGAAATGAAATTGCCGGATGGCAAAATTTTAAAGGAAATAGTAAGTACCAATATGCCTTTCGGAAAATATAAAGGAACAGTAATAAAAAATTTGCCGGTAAGTTATTTAGAATGGTTTTGGAGTAAAGGTTTTCCAAAAGGCAGGCTGGGCGTATTGTTAGAAACTTTATACGAAATAAAACTAAATGGCCTGGAAAGTTTATTGAAATAATTAATACCCCTTACTTTGCAGTAATTAATTATAAAAACAAAGCATACTATTAATAACAAACCAACATAACATGAATATGAAATTAACATTGAGTATTGCGGCAGCAATAAGCATTGCTACGTTTGCAGCCTGTAACAGCGGCAGTAATAAAAATGCTGCACATACCGATACCTCGGTTGATGTAAAATCACCTACTTACGATACCAGCTTTAAAGTAGAAGCTGAGTCATTTGCCGACCTGCAGTTACTACGTTACCAGGCGCCCGGCTTTGATGACCTCCCACTGCAACAAAAGCAACTGGCTTATTATCTCTATCAGGCAGCCCTGGCCGGCAGAGATATTATTTACGATCAAAAAAGTAAATACGGCATCATGCTTCGCAAAACTTTAGAAAACATCTACGGCACTTACACAGGCGATAAAAACTCAGATGATTGGAAAAATTTTGAAGTGTATTGTGGCAGGTTTTGGTTTAGCAATGGCAACCATCATCATTATGGTAATGAAAAGTTTTTTCCGGAATGCAATACAGCAGCATTTTTAAAATTTGCTGAAAGCAGCGATACCACTAAGTTTCCTAAAAACGAAGGAGAATCTCTCAGTGCATTTTTAACCAGGACAGTGCCCATTATTTACGACCCCAAAGTAGAGCCAAAGCTTGTGGACCTAAGCCCCAATATTGACAATGTGGTGGCATCGTCTGTAAATTTTTATGAAGGTGTAACCCAAAAAGAAGTAGAAAATTTTTACTCAAAATTTGACAGCAAAGGCGATCAGCCCATGTGGGGATTAAATAGTAAAGTGGTAAAAGAAAATGGCCAGGTAACAGAAAGACCCTGGAAAGTAGGCGGCATGTATTCTGCAGCCATAGAAAAAATAGTTGGCTGGTTAGAAAAAGCTACCACCGTAACAGAAAACGATGCACAGAAAAAAGCCCTGGAGCTTTTGATACAATATTATCAAACCGGCGATTTAAAAACCTTTGACCAATATAATATTGCCTGGGTAAAAGATACCACAAGCCGCATAGATGTTGTAAATGGTTTTATAGAAGTGTACTTAGACCCCATTGCCAAAAAAGCAAGTTATGAAAGTGTAGTATCTATGAAAGATGTAGAAGCTACCAAAAGGATACAAGCCATCAGTAGCCAGGCACAATGGTTTGAAGACAATAGCCCTTTAATGCCGCAGCATAAAAAGAAAAACGTAAAAGGTATTATTGGCAAAGCCATTACAGTAATTGGCCAGGGCGGCGATGCATCCCCTGCATCTTCTATTGGTATTAACCTTCCCAATTCAGAGTGGATAAGAAAAGAATATGGCTCCAAATCAGTATCTCTTAGCAATATTATTTATTCGTACAATGTAGCTTCTTCAAAAGGTGGTTTTTGGCAGGAGTTTGGCCTGAATGATACCGTTATCAACAGGCAAAAACTGTATGGCAACCTTGCTGCCGATTTACTTACGGATATGCATGAGTGCATTGGCCATGCCAGCGGGCAAATTAACCCCGGCGTAGGTACCCCCGACCAAACCTTAAAAAACTATGCAAGCTGCCTGGAAGAAGGCCGGGCCGACCTGGTTGGTTTATACTATGTGATGGACCAAAAATTAATTGACATTGGTGTAATGCCTTCGCTGGAAGTAGGTAAAGCAGAATACGATAATTATATGCTAAACGGGCTTATGACACAACTTACCCGTATAAAACCCGGCGACCAGATAGAAGAAGCTCACATGCGTGACCGCCAAACCATTGCCCGCTGGGCCTATGAACATGGTAAAGCAGAAAACGTAGTAGAGTTTGTGAAAAAAAATGGCAAAACTTATGTAAAGATTAATGATTACAACAAACTAAGATCATTGTTTGGCCAGTTGCTGAGAGAAATACAACGCATAAAATCGGAAGGCGACTACAACGCCGGAAAAAATTTAGTAGAAACCTACGGTGTAAAAGTGGACCCTGCATTACACAAAGAAGTGCTGGAGCGCTATACAAAACTTGGTATAAAACCATACAGGGGCTTTATACAGCCTGAGCTGGTGCCGGTAATGGATGGCGAAAAAATTACTGATGTAAAAATTGAATATCCTACCAGCTTCTACAAACAAATGATGGACTTTGGAAAAAAATATTCTTTTTTGCCAATAAAAAATTAACAGGCATTGCAAAATAATGTTCTCAAAAAAATCCGGAGGCACTTGCCTTCGGATTTTTTATTTAATTAAAATCAAAAAGCGTGGCAGTAAAAACGCCTCTCTCCCTTTTTTTTGTTACCGCTTTCCAGTTGCCATTATATCGGATTAAATTGGGTACGGTAAGCCCTTTAAAGTTGGTCATTTCTACTTGCATATCTACTTTAAAATCATAAAATAGAGCATCATAACTTAATGAATATTTTCTGGCAACTACTTCATAAGTATCTGCATTAAACCAGGTAATCATTTCATCCACCACTACATCATCTTCGTAGCCCGGCTTTACTTTTTGCGTAAAAATAAAGCAGTTGATATTATTGTAAGGCCCCATGTCAATATCCATATTATAATCATCTGCCATATCATCATCGTAAATAGCGGTTTTATTACTCATAAATGGCAGGCCGCTAATTCTTTTGCCGGGGTTAAAAAAAAGCATTTTCAATTGTTCTTTGTGCTTTTCTATTCCACTTTTTCCGGAGGTAGAAAAGTTAGTGCCCGCCACAATATTATTTTCGCCGCATACAGAATCTTTTGTAAAAAAAAGGGAAGCATACATCTGTGCAGTGTAATAATTATACTCATGTTCACTTGTATAAAAATCGCCGGTTACTGCTTCTTCAAGGGTTTGCATTTTTCGGCAGTTGCCGCTACGATATTGTCTGGTGCGGCTTCTCAAAGAAGCTCTCAGGCTGCCATCTTTATGTAGCATCCTGATATCGTTAATAGCACTGTAGCCAATAATTCGCAGGTTTTTAAAAGCTTTGTAAAAGCTGCTATCGTTCTTTATACGTTCTATAAATGATGGTACATTCAATTTGTTATCAACCACTACAGTACTGAGCGTAATTACTTTGCTGCCAACAATACTGGTATCTGTATGTTGCTGTGCAAGTCCATGCAGGCTGCAGCTAATAAAAAAAACAGGTATGAAAAAAAATTTCATCCCTGCAAATTATTATAATGTTTTAAAATAAAAAGATAAATTTCAACCCTTGGGGAAAACCATCCGGTAATCAACTTTTATTTTGCCCTTGCTTATATCTTCCAGCTTACGTTTCATCAAAGTACGTTTCAGGGGTTTTACATAATCAATAAATAGTTTGCCATCAGTATGGTCATACTCATGCAAAATAACTCTTGCCGAAATACCATTAAAAGTTTTGCTGTGGGGAATAAAATTTTCATCTACATAATCCAACGTGACAGTTTGATTTCTCAAAATATCTTCCCGTATTTTTGGAATACTGAGGCAGCCCTCATTATAGCTCCACTGCTCCCCTTGCAGGCTGCTGATGTGTGCATTAATAAAAACGCCTTTATAGCCGGGTTTATCAGGATAATTATCTGTTTCCCCATCGTCATCATTTGTAAATATCTGCATGCTATCCATCACAAATAGGCGGATATCTTTATTAATTTGCGGTGCAGCCAGGCCCACGCCATTACTGTTGTACATGGTTTCCCACATATCTTCTATCAGCTTTTGAAGACCGGGATAATCCGGTGTAATATCTGAGGCTACTTTTCTTAAAACCGGTGAGCCATAGGCTACAATTGGTAAAATCATCTCTACAAAAAAATTAATATATTAACTATCCCTGCAAAGGTAAAGCATAGCTACTAAATAGCCCTATTGCCTGCTTTGCATATAATCCTGCAGCATAATGGTTGCTGCTATTTCATCTACATTTTTTTTATTTTGCCTGTCTTTTTTCTTCATACCCATTTGCAGCATGGCATCTTTTGCCATTTTGGAGGTAAAGCGCTCATCCACAGTTTTTACAGGCATTTCCGGAAATTCTTTTTGAATAGTACGGATAGCATTTTCGGCCAGAGCGGTACCATGTGTTGCAGACTCATCCCAATTTTTGGGAAGGCCAATTACAATGAGTTCTACTTTTTCGGCTGCAAAATATTTTTTTAAAAAAGGTATTAATTCTGCCGAAGCAATGGTGGCAAGCCCTGTAGCAATCAGTTGCATAGGGTCAGTAACGGCAATGCCTGTACGCTTTCCTCCATAATCTATTGCCATTATTCTTGCCATACTTGTATTATTCTTCGGTTAAAATGGTAAAATCCTGTTGCAGTGCATTAGAATGTTGATACAATGCCTCTAAAATATTTTTTCCGTACATGCTATAGTAAGGCAAAATATTGTCCACTCTTTCCTGCAGGTTATTGCCCGGAAATAATGCCTGCTTTAATTTATTTACCTGCCGTTGCTCTGCATCAAATTTATGGCGGGCTGCTTTAAGCATTTTGTTTTCTAATGCCTCTACTTTTTTTAAGGCTTGTACCTGCAATGCCTCCACATGTGCTTGTAATGTAGTATCTGCCTGCCTTGCAGCCGTTTGTATTGCATGGTACAGTTTTTTTAATCCGGCTTTTTCTTCCTCCAGGCTCCATTGATGCTCCGATGCTTTTTTTACTATTGTATTTATTATATCGAGCACCGGAGAAAAAAAATCTTCTGCCGGCAGCGATAATTTTGCCATAGCATTTGCATTCTTTTTATTTACCAGCATAAAGGAATTGCGTAATACCAATACCGGGTATGGTACTTTTGCCTGCTCAAAAACTTTTTTTAACTCTAACCAATAAGCCAGCTCACCACCACCACCTATAAATGCAATATTGGGTAAAATCATCTCCTGGTAAACCGGCCGCAATATTACATTGGGGCTATACCGCTCGGGGTTATTTTGTAAATCTTGAAATAATTCATCTTTGGTAAAATGCTTATTGGTATGTACAATTTTCCAAACATCTCCAGCCTTTTCTATTCTCTGTCGGCTATCATCTAACAAATAAAATAAATTAATATCCCTACCGGCAGCCTGCACTTTGTACGATGATGGAAGCTCTGAAACTGTGTCTGCTACCGCTTTTGCAGAAAAATTATTTGTAAGCTCCTGCCACATAATCTGGCTATATTCTTTTTTCAGCGCTGCATTATCCGGCATCAGTACCACTAAACCATAACTGGCAAATAATGTATTGGTAAATTCAAAAGTTGCCTGCTCTATAGTTTTATGGATAGAATAAGCCGACCTTACGCTATCCATTATTTCTTTTCCATAAGGGTCAATGCTTATCTGCCCTTCTATTTCATCAATTATTTTTAATAATTCTTTATCTACCTTCATTCTGCCTACAGCCCCGGTTTGCTTTGTATGCCATTGATATTTTTTGGTATTGATGCATACTTCTCCCAGCTCTTGCAGGTCTGCATCTTCGCTACCAATGTAATATACCGGCACAAAATTGTATTGGCTTAGCTGCTCTTTTAATGTAGCTGCCAGCTTGATGGCATGTAAAATTTTATAAATAAAATAAAGATGGCCTGTAAAAATATTGGGCTGATGGGCAGTACAAATTGTAAATGTATTTTCGCTCAAAAGCGCTTCAATATTATGCTTTACGGCATCTGTAGTGGCAATTGCATGGTATTGTTTTTGTAGTTGCTCTACCAACAACGCCCTGTTGTACTTAAAATTTTTTCTTTCTTCAATGGCTTGCTTTATGCCATCTAAGGTAGGCTTGTGTTGATAAAATGGCCGAAGGCCGGGTGCATCATGTAAATAATCCAGCACCATTGTAGAAAATGCATTTGTATGGCTGTAAGGTATATGGCTGGCTGTTACATTCATTTATTTTCTGTATAATATTATTGACTATCTGCCGGTGCGTTAGGGATTGAAGCGGAAATCCTTTTTGTTTTTCTAAAACAAAAAGATTGCAGCGGAAAGCCCGTAAACGCCCAAAATATTTTTTACACTACTTCTCCTTCTACATCATAATCGTAGGCTTTTGTAATTTTTACATTTACAAATTGGCCCGGCTTTAGGGCTGTATCACTTTGGATGATTACTTCATTATCTACTTCTACACTATCAAACTCGGTGCGGCCAAGATACCTGCCGGCTTCTTTTTTATCAATAATTACTTTAAAAATTTTTCCTACTTTTTCTTCATTTTTTTCTAATGAAATTCCCTGTTGTACTTCCATTATTTCCTGTGCCCTTTCTTCTTTTTCTTCTGCTGAAATATTATCAACAAGGTTGTGTGCGCTTGTATCTTCTTCGTGGCTGTAAGTAAATATTCCCACCCTGTCAAAGCGCATTTTTTGTAAAAATGTTTTTAGCTCTTCCACATCATCTCTGGTTTCGCCCGGAAAACCTGCTATCAATGTAGTACGCAGGCAAATACCCGGCAACTTAGCCCTTATGTTGCCAATTAAATCTTCCATTTCTTCCCTGCTTATTTGCCGCTTCATGGCATTCAACATATTGTTAGAAGCGTGTTGCAACGGCATATCGAGATAGTTACAAATATTTTCACGCTCTTTCATTACATCAATAATTTCTAAAGGAAATTTTGAAGGGTATGCATAATGCAGGCGAATCCACTCCAGGCCTTTAATATCGGCCAACGCATGCAAAAGTTTTGGCAATTCTCTTTTTTTATAAATATCAAGGCCATAATAAGTAAGCTCCTGTGCTATGAGCATTACTTCTTTTACGCCTCTTTGCACCAGTTGGGTTGCTTCGGCTACAATGCTTTCTATGCTGCGGCTTACATGTTTGCCACGCATGAGTGGGATGGCGCAAAAAGCGCAGGTGCGGTTGCAACCTTCGCTAATTTTTATGTAGGCATAATGTTGCGGAGTACT
The DNA here is from genome assembly GCA_018268135.1 of Bacteroidota bacterium. Taxonomy (GTDB): domain Bacteria; phylum Bacteroidota; class Bacteroidia; order Chitinophagales; family Chitinophagaceae; genus Ferruginibacter. The sequence continues at coordinate 3,202 of JAFDXD010000151.1, read as the reverse complement.
CAGCAATCTTTCTCCAATTAACTCTCCTTTGTAATCCGCTTCAAATTTTTTTAAAATCAGGGGCAGCTCCATAGTGCCGAAAAATGCATCTACCTCAGGTATTTCGGTTTCTAAATTTTTTTTGTATCGCTCGCTTAGGCAACCGGTTACATATACTTTATCGAGCCTGCCTTTCTTTTTTAGCTCTACATTATCTAAAATAGTGTTGATACTTTCTTCTTTTGCTTTATCTATAAAGCCGCAGGTATTAATAATTACTATATTATGATCGAGTTTAGCATTTTCATGAACGGTAGTAATATCATTTGCAAGCAATTGCCCACTAAGCACTTCGCTGTCAACCATATTTTTGCTACAGCCCAGAGTAATGATGTTTACTTTATCTTTTTTTATGCTTTTTGTCTTCATAATAAGTGTGCAAAGGTAATTTATAATTTGGTGGAAAGGAAGGGTTTAACAGGGTATTGTTGGTAAAAACTGCGTTACTAAATATTAGGATTCCATACAATCTATTGTTGACCCTATGCGTTTTTAGATGGTAGAAACCTGCTCTATGCCCTATAATTGCTGTTATTTGTACACAATCGTTGATAAAAAAAATGCTTGTCGAAAAAGCTAAATGTTAAAAATATATTAAGTTTGGCGCATGAATTCACTTGAAAAGAACGAGCTAAGAGTAGCTATACTGGATATGTATGAAGGAGCCGATAACCAGGGGATGCGATGCATAAGAGAAATACTAAACCAATTTGCTGAAATAAACGGGATGACCTTGCACAAAGATGAATACGATGTGCGGCTTAAGAATGAAGCTCCCGGGCTCGATTATGATGTTTACATCTCTACAGGCGGCCCCGGCAGCCCATTAGATAGCGAGGGCAGCCAATGGGAGCAGGTATATTTTAACTGGCTGCAGCAAGTAGAAAAATACAATAACAACCCGGCCAATATTATCAAGAAAAAAATATTTTTAATTTGTCATTCTTTTCAACTGGTATGCAGGCAATATAAAATTGCATTGGTATCTAAAAGGCAAAGTACATCGTTTGGTGTGTTTCCGATTCATTACCTGCACGATGCAGAAAATGAAATTATTTTTGAGGGGCTAAAAGATCCTTTTTATGCAGTGGACAGCCGGGATTATCAGGTAACGCAACCGCATCACAATCGCATACGCAGCATGGGCGCAAGTATATTGGCCATAGAAAAAGCCCGGCCACATATACCATTAGAGAGAGCCATTATGGCGGTAAGATTTAATGAAAATATGATTGGCACACAGTTTCACCCGGAGGCAGATGCGGTAGGTATGAGCCTACATCTGCAAACTCCTGAACGTAAAAAAACAGTGATAGAAAATCATGGCGAAGCCAAATGGCAATCAATGATTGACCAACTGAGCGACCCTGAAAAAATTATGTACACCTATGCACATGTGCTGCCTAATTTTTTAAACAATGCCGTAAATAAAATGCAACTGGCAGAAGTATAAAATGACAAATTTCTTTAGCAATATTCTTCTTGAGGATTAGTTATTTTGATACCAAACCTTTATTGTTATTAGGTTTTTGTTTTGTACTCATTTTACCTAACCCTATTCTTCTATATTATTTATTAAGTCAATATTCGCAGGCCCTGAAGGGCATGGTATAGTTTTATGCAAAGGCTTTATGGAGCAATGCCGAAACTTTTTTATCTTTATAGGAATACAATTTTTCAACACTTCAATATAGAGCAATGGATAAAATACTCAGGAAAAAATTCAATGAAGAATTTACAGAAGAAAAATATAATGAATATGTAAAAAAAATAGAAGCCATACACCCGGGCTCATTAGAATTCAGGCTGGCAGAAACACCGGTATTTATTCAAAAAGATTTTAAAAATAAAATGCTGGCGGCTTGTGAAGATATCATTGATGTATTAGTATCGCCCAACTTTAAAGAGCTTACACAAAGAAGCATTCCTGCTAACCTGGTAGTGCCCGGCGAAGACAGCCATCCGCAATGCCTGGTATTTGATTTTGGGGTTTGCCAAAATACTGAAGGAGAAATGGAGCCGCAATTGATAGAAATGCAGGGCTTTCCCACACTGTTTGCTTTTCAGGCTTTTCATAGCGAGCTTACGGCCGAATATTCAAATTTACCTGCAAACTATTCTCCTTACTTAAATGGATACAATAAGCAAACCTATATCAGCCTATTAAAAGATATCATTATTGCAAACCATGCCCCCGAAAATGTGATACTGTTAGAAATATACCCCGAGCAGCAAAAAACCAGGATAGATTTTTATGCTACAGAACAATTGCTTGGCATTAAAACCGTTTGCCTTACTGCATTACAGGCCGAAGGCAATAAAATATATTATGATTTAAACGGAAAGAAAACTGAGGTAAAAAGGATTTACAACCGTCTTATTTTTGACGATTTGCAACAGCAGCAAAACCTCGGCAATGTAATAGATCTTACAAAAAAATATGATGTAGAGTGGATGCCGCACCCCAATTGGTTTTTTCGCATTAGTAAATTTACCCTACCCTTTATTGACAATGATTATGTGCCCGACACATTTTTCTTAAATGAAATAAAGCAGCCTGTAAACCTGGAAGAGTATGTATTGAAGCCATTATTTTCTTTTGCCGGAATGGGTGTGGTAATAGATGTAACACAAGAAGATATTGATAAAATAAAAGATCCTGAAAACTGGATATTGCAAAAGAAAGTGCAGTATGCTTCTGTAATACCCACATTGGATGAGCCGGCAAAAGCAGAGATAAGGTTATTTTATTTTTGGAAAGATGAATGGAAAAGGCCCATTGCCGTACACAATCTGGCAAGGCTAAGTAAGGGCAAAATGATAGGCACCCGGTACAATAAAGATAAGAGCTGGGTGGGCGGCGGCGTAGCATTTTTTGAAGAAGGATAAAATATATTATTATGAAGCATGGGCGTGAACGTTTTGAATTTTATTTAGTAAAGTTAGAGGCATTATTTGCACAAGCTATTGCCGATAAAAACCCAGCACTTTGGTTGTATAACAATAATGCACGTACGCCATTATTTATGCTGGAGGGTTTGGCAAAATTGTATGCCGGCATTCACAACAAAAAAAAGTTTTTGAAAATAAAAGAACATTTCAAACTTTTGGAAGATACCCTTGGCGCTATTGATTATTATGACGGATTTGCAAAAGAGTTTGC
>JAFDXD010000150.1 GCA_018268135.1 Bacteroidota bacterium | reverse complement strand
TTTTTTCCGCAATGTCTCCTTTTAGAGCTTTTGTGTTTTGGCTAAGGGACATTGCGGCGTTAGCAGTACAAAAGCTAATCTTTCGCCGCCGCAGGTGTTACTTCAATAATTTAAAAGTTACCGCCTCCGATTTCTGGTTTTCAACCAACGGGGATGAATGAACTAAATAATATAATTTTATGTATGTTTAGTTTGGTAAAGTGGAGAGCTTTTAAATGTACTGGTTCAAAGGTTGTGGCGTCCGTTGGTCTGGAAGCCCAGACGGGGGCGGTTTGTAAGTTTTTCGAACACCAATAAGGGCAAAGTTTTATCTTACGGGTGAGCAAGGTATTTATCCTGTCATTAATATTATGGAACTTAGGGATATTGACTTAACAAAAGGTATTATGGAAAAGAACCGCAATGTCCCTTAGCCTAAGCTGCAAAAAGCTATGCAAGGAGACATTGTGGAAAATAAAAGTTGTAGGTACGTCAGTTATAAGTGTTGTTGCTTTAAATCCTGAATTATGGCCGGCAATACCTGAACTCCCGGCTATCCTATCACGTTTAATCCCTGCACATTAATCTAAAGAAATGAAACGTAGTGTTTATAAAATATTGAGTATCTCTATCGTTACTATTCTAATAATTTTGTTTTTCTTTTATGTAAAAAGAAAAGCGGTAGAATTTTTTAAAAAAGATGCAAAAGAATGGGAAGCAGTAAGAAAAGAAGAATTGCCATTAGCTTACGAAATACCTAAAGAATATGAATTTTTATTTAACAAACTGTATCAAGGCAATTTATCTCCAAACATGGTTAGGCGAAGCAAAATTAAGTATCGGAATCCTGTTGCTATGATGGATTTTGATAATAAATACAAACTCTTCATTTATAAGATTGATATGCAAAAAGATACTTCTTTACAAAAAGAGTTTTTTACTACAAAGTCATACTATACAAAACGACAAACAGGGATAATCTATGCAGCGACAGATGTTGGAGGTTATATATTTGAAAATAAGTCTGGAGCTATTAATAAAGCGCCAGCATTATTTTTTAGCTATGCTAGTGATACGCTTTATTCATTTATCAAAAATGACAGCATTATAGCTTTTAGTCTGTCAACTGATAATTTTGCAATTAAATATGCTGAAAAAGAAATTGCCGATTTAATTGTGCAGGGCAGGGACAATGGTATATTTGGCAATGAAATGAATTATTTTGATGTACTTTTTTATAGAAAAAAAGATGCTGTATATCTGTTAACATTAACACCAAATGATCCATCAATAAAAATGCCACAAGATCTGCTCTATAAAATAATAAGTAAATAGAGATAACAATACCTGAATTGGGTCATGCACCCCACTGGCCCCCACTAGCGCAGATATGCAGCCAGGCAAAGTTGCGTTGGCGTATCTGTGCCAGCATCATTTTTTTTCAATTAAAAATTTCTTTCTTACAGTAGAATAAATTCTCTAGTTATATATCCCGAAGGGATTTGATGTTAATAGAAAATGGTAATTAGAGGATGTACGACCCCTACGTGGTCGAATTATGCAACGTTTGACAAAAATTAATTGTCAAACTATGGTTGGAGAGACAACGCATGTAAAAATAACGGACATGAAACAGTTAAAATATACTTATTTTTCTCCACCGAAAAAAAATTATCAAAATATTTCATAAAACTAAAATTTCTTTTTATGAAAAGATTATTTCTGCTAAATATCCTGCTAATTCCATGTTTAAGTGCTGTTTCGCAATCAACTAATATGAAATCAAGCATAGGCGTTTCCATTCCGGTAATCTGGAATAATTCTGAAGCCACCTATTATCAACTGGGAAACCCGAAATATCCAAGTGGTAAAGCAATAAGCTATGGATTAAATATTGATTATTCTCACACATTATACAAAGGAATTTATGGAAAAATAGGAGTTGGGTATTTTAAGCAAATGTATGCAATAAAAAGGCCATTCAACTATTCTAGCCCGATCCAATTCGGTTGGTCCACAGAATCCTATAGCTATGACAATGTTCATGTTTATGGAGGGGCATTCTATAAAATGACGATTTCAGAAAAGACCAATCTAAACGGAGGGATAACATATAATCAGTATTATTCTTTTCGACAAAAATACATAAACGCCTCTCCTGTACCCAATCAAATCAACCATAAGTCAATATCATTAGGCAGTTCAGCAGATTTAGAGATAGGCGCTGAAAGGATAATTTCTAAAAAGGTTTCCGTAGCAGCTAATATTGTTTATCCAGTTTACACCCATTGGAATAAAGATGAAATATTTATTTACTATGGTTATTCAGATGACACACAACAAATTGCTAGAAATAAATTTTCTACAGGGATTGTTGTTTCATGTAATTACAATTTCTAAACCATCAAAATATTTTTTATGAAAACAATTTTAAGGCTACACAGCCTTGTTTCGTGGCACACAAAACAAAATAATTTAAGTTTATGAAAATGCCCAACAAGCGCAGATATGCAGCCAGGCAAAGTAGCATTGGCGTATCTGTGCCTTGGTTAGTAAACAAGTAAAGCCATGCTAAAAAATTTTTTCCGCAATGTCTCCTTTTAGAGCTTTTGTGTTTTGGCTAAGGGACATTGCGGCGTTAGCAGTACAAAAGCTAATCTTTCGCCGCCGCAGGTGTTACTTCAATAATTTAAAAGTTACCGCC
>JAFDXD010000014.1 GCA_018268135.1 Bacteroidota bacterium | reverse complement strand
TTTTTCCCTTTGCCTTCACCCGGTGCATTGATAATGTCTTTAAAATATTCGCAATGTTGCCTAAGCCTTATTTGCTCTTCGTGTATATCTATTTTTTCAATATAGTAGATAAGCTCCTGCTCCATCCTGTTGTTATCAAAATTTTCTTTCCCTACATGTTGTTCCAGCAATGAGTTTATTTCTTCCCTAATCCTAATTTCCCTGTTAGGCTCTAATTTTAAAATAGCTTCTTCCTGGTTTTTAATATTATCTATTCTTGCAAATAAATCTTTTTCTAAAGAAGCGCCTTCTTCTATCCGATGATTGTTCAAATCACTGATGGCTGCATTAAGTACTTTGCAAAATTCTGTAAAATCATTTTCGCTCAGCATATCATTGGCTGGGCTTACTACTTCGGGCAACCTAAGTAAGGCGCTAAGTACAGAGTTGGTATCGATTGATAAATCATCAGCCAATTCTTTTATTTGCAGGTAATAAGCTTTTATTAATTCTGTATTGATGATAACAGGTTTGGAGGCGCCGTTTTGCTTAATATTGATATAACAATCTATGGTACCACGTAATAAATTTTCCTGAAGCAAATTGCGTATATCAAATTCATAAGGCTTTAAAAGCGGGGGTAATTTTAATTGCAGGTCAAATTGTTTTCCATTCAATGCTTTTACTTCTACTAAAAAAGTTTTTTCATTTATAGTTTGCTCTGCTCGTCCAAAGCCCGTCATTGATTTTAGCATAACTCCGATTTTAATTTAAGCTGCAAGTTAATTGTAGTAATCCAATATAAAACAATTATCGGCTATCGCCATGTAATTTATTAAACAGAAAATAAGTTTCTAAAAAAGATAAAGCCCGGCATTTTAGAGCCGAGCTTTATGATATAATGGGTTAGTAAGTACCGGGGAGTTAAAATCCCTTCACAATATTAAAAAGAATTTTTGCTAACATAAAAAATATTTTCAATTATTTTATTCACATTTTATTGAGGCTTGTGGATAATGCAGACATGAATTTACCCTGCCTGGTATTCAATAATGATTAAAATTATACTACACAAAAATCCATTACTAAAAAACCAATCTCATACAACATTGATGAATACTACATTTGAAGGAAATATATTTTTTCATCAAATGAAACTAGAAATAAAAAGATAAAAAGATTGTTAGAAAAAAATGAGATGGAATGCATAAAATAGTACCCATTTTCGCCAAATAAAAATTTTTAAAAAAGATGTTTCCGCCCAGCTTTTTTAATCAAAATATGATTAAAAAACAAAGGATAGTACCTTTGTAAAAAAATAACAGTATGCAATTTCACTCTCCTGTGCCGGTACAATGGATAGCCGATTTGATACAAGCAAAAATTATTGGTAATGAAAAAAGCAATACAACCGGCATTAATGAACTACATAAAGTAGAACCCGGAGACCTTGTATTTGTAGATCATCCAAAATATTATGATGCCTGCATTAACAGCGCTGCTGACTTTATCATTATCAATAAAGAAATACCGGCGCCCAATGGTAAAACATTGTTGGTAGTATCTAATCCGTTTGAAGCTTATTGTAAAATTGTAAATCACTTCAGGCCTTTTGAGCCTGCAAACAAAAATATAAGTGAAACTGCACAGATAGGCGAAGGCAGTTTTATTTATCCTACTTCATTTATTGGCAATCATGTAAGCATTGGTAAAAATTGTATCATACATCCGCAGGTAAGCATCATGGACAATTGCATTATTGGCGACAATGTAGTAATACAATCGGGTACAGTTATTGGCAGCGATGCATTTTATTATAATAGCAAAAAAGACAGAGAGCTTTGGTATAAAAGAATGCCAAGCTGCGGAAGAGTCATTATACAAAACGATGTAGAGATTGGTGCAAACTGTACCATTGACCGAGGAGTAAGCCACGATACCATCATTGGCGAAGGAACAAAATTTGACAACCTGATTCATATAGGCCATGATACGGTGATTGGTAAAAACTGCTTGTTTGCTGCAAGTGTAGTAGTAGCAGGTGTAGTAAATATTGAAGATGGTGTAACCATTTGGGGTGGCGCTATTGTAAATAAAACGCTTACCATTGGCGCCAATGCAGTTATACTTGCCCGTAGTGCTGTAGGTGGAAGCCTTGAAGGAAATAAAATATACTGGGGTATTCCTGCCCAGGATGCTAGCCAGGTAAAAAGAGAAATGATTTGGATAAAAAGAATACCAGAGCTTTGGGATAAGGTAATGGGAAAAAAATCTTAAAATAATTTTTAGGTTATTACATCTTTGAGGATGTTGTACAAACGGCAATCAATGAATGATTCATTTTGTTGGCATATAGTCGTAGGGCACCATATCAGCAATTTTACTCCATGCCCAATAACCACTTATCGAAAGTTCATTTTGCTCATAATAATATCCATTTTGCTCAATGATGATAGATTGCTCTGGCAAAAATGACAAAACAGAAAATTGAAAATCTGATGGCTCACCGGTATTGAGTTTTAAATAATTTTCAGATGGTTTTTCTTTTGTATAAATAACTCCTACATCTAATTGATTGGGCAAAATTTCTACCGTGTGGGTGCTGTCATCTTTTTCATAATGCAGGGCGGCATATTCATTTTTTAAAGGTATGGCCATTTGCTTATCATTCGTTTTTACTAAAAATTGAATTTCAAATCCCTCTTCTTTTAAAGACTGCTGGTAAACGCTACGCATAAAATGCAAGGTAGAACCTAGGTAGGCTTTGGTTCTTGCCTTGGCCCATTGCTCTTTTTGCAAAGAATCTGTAGTAGGTATTTCAGAAAATAAAGGATAGCCCGTGTACAAACTTATTTCAGAATTATACTCATGTGTAAATGAGTCGAGGGTGTAAGTAATATCATAACCCAACGATTTGTTTTCTATTTGCAGAGGTTCAGATGCCAGTACCTTAAGCCTGTTTTTTCTTTTAGAAAAATAAAATTTAAGCGCCTCAGGATTTTTTATAGTACAATTTTTACTATTGGAAGACTTACCAATAAATTCTTCTAAAAAAAAGTTACCATACTTCTCCCATCCATCTTTTACTTCGGAGTTGGCTACAATGGTTACATCTGCCATCTCTTTTTCTTTTTGGCTTAAATGTATTTCTATGTTTTTATTGATTTCGTCGCCGGTTGTTACTCTTTTTGTATCGGTTTTGTAGCCGGTAAAAGTTATTACAAGATCGTAGCCGCCATTGGGCAAATACAAGGTAAAATTGCCCTGGGCATCAGAGGCAGTACCAATGGTAGTATTTTGTGCAAATACCGAAGCGCCCTGCAAAGGTTGCAAAGTATTGGCATCAAATATTTTGCCCGATACTTTGTAAAAAGATTGCGAATAAGTAGTTACTGAAAATAAAAAAACACTAATTAATACCAGGAATGATTTCATCAATATTGAAAATTAGAACCCGAAAATAAGTTATTGCTTGTTAACTTTTTGTTGCAAAATGTTGCAGGTATAGTTTATGGTATCATCTAAAGAGTGGTAGGTGAACCCCGGTAAAAATTGCAGCAATTTACTATTATCAAACTGCACTTTGGCCATTGCAGTTTTGGTAGTTTCTTTTGTTACCAAAGGGGCTTTGCCGGTAAAATAACTTTTAAGCGCTTCCCATCGCCAAACCATTTTTGCCAGCAGCGGAGTTACTTTTTTATACGGTGGTTTTTTATCAAATGCTTTGGCTATCTTATTTAATATCTCCTGGTAAGTTACATTTTCTGCACTTACAATAAATCGTTCATTGCTAATATTGCTTTGCATTAAAGTAATCATTGCTGAGGCCACATCTCTTACATCTACAAACCCTGTGGTGCCATCGGTAAACCATGCAAATTCTTCATAAGCCGATTTAAAAATTTTTGTAGAGCTATCATTCCAATTTGCCGGGCCCAAAATAATAACCGGGTTTACTACTACTGCCTGTAAGCCTTCTGCCACGCCACGCCATATTTCCATCTCTCCCAAATATTTGCTTTGCCCATATTTGCTATTGCTTGTGGCTGGCGACCAATTCATTTTTTCAGTAATAATTTCTCCTTCTCTTATCCTCCCTAAGGCAGCAACAGAGCTCACATGAACTATTTTTTTTACCCCGGCATGCAAGGCTGCATTTACTATATTGGCAGTACCTTCTACATTTACTTTATACAACCTGGCTTTGTCTTTAGGCGCAAAAGATACCAAACCGGCGCAATGATAAATTTCTGTAACATTTTCCATAGCTTCCTCAAGGGCAATTACATCTAATATATTGGCCTGTACGGCAACAAGGTTAGGATTCTTAAAATCTGCCAGGGCTGTATTATTATAAATAGCTTTAACCCTGTAGCCTTGTTCAAGCAATTGCTCAATAAGAAAATGCCCCAGTAAGCCTGCTCCGCCAGTTACTAAAATCATGCATATAATTTATTTATCAAAAATAGTTTGAAACATTTGAAGAAATGCAATAACAGAATAAAGATTATTTTAGAGTAAAATTATCCTGAATAAGATGCACAAATATTTTATCCTTTTATTTGTATTAGCAGTTACAAAAGGCTATGCCTCAGACAGCCTTTATATTCATCAAAATGGCAAAATAATTTTAACTGAAACAGGGGCATCATTTTTTGCCAAACTGCCTTTGAGATGTGCCGAAAAAGAGTGGCCTTATAAAACAGGTATTACTTATACCGACTCTACATTAGTAACGGCTCCTAAAAACTACCACCCGGCTTTTTTTGGGTGTTTTGACTGGCATAGCAGTGTACATGGCCATTGGATGCTTGCAAGGCTGCTAAAAAAATTCCCTAATATGAAAGAAGCCGATGCTATCCGCAACTTATTCAACAAGCATTTTACTGTAGCAAATATAGAGCAGGAGATAAAAATTTTTGAAACCAATGACAACCGTATTTTTGAGCGTACCTATGGTTGGGCATGGCTTCTTCAATTGCAGGATGAGTTGCTAACCTGGCAGGATGCCGATGCAAAAAAATGGGCAGCAGCATTGCAACCACTTGCCACCAAACTTTCAAAGCTTACAGTAGATTATCTTGATAAAATTATTTATCCCATTCGCATTGGCGAACATAGCAACTTAGCATTTGGCCTGAGTATGATGTACGACTATGCCCTTCATCAACAGGACACAGCTTTAAGCAACGCCATACATAAAGCCGCTCTTAGGTTTTATTATACTGATAAAAACTGCCCATTTAGCTGGGAACCCGGCGGCAACGATTTTTTAAGCCCCTGCCTTGAAGAAGCTGACCTGATGCGAAAGGTATTGCCTACAACAAAATATACCACCTGGCTCAAAAATTTTATGCCACAACTTTTTAAGGCAACATTTACAATAGAGCCGGGAAAAGTAAATGACCGCAGTGATGGAAAATTAATACATTTAGATGGCTTGAACCTAAGCCGTGCCTGGTGCTTAAAAGGGATTGCCGGTGTTATAAAAAACAATCATGTAATGCATTTGGCTAATACACACCTCGAAGCTGCATTGCCACAGGTGGCAAGCGGCTCTTATGCAGGAGAGCACTGGCTGGCTTCATTTGCAGTATATGCTCTTACGCAGGAGTAAATTATTTGTATGAGTAAAAACCACTACCGGTTTTTCTGCCAAGCTCGCCACCGGCTACTTTATTTTGCTGAATGGTAGATGGTTTAAATCTTTCTGCTTTATCAAAAGCATCGTACAGCGATTGTGAAACTGCCAGGTTGATATCTAACCCAATTAAATCCATAAGTTTAAAAGGGCCCATTTTAAAACCCAACGATTCCATTGCAGCATCTATATTTTCAATGCCGGCAATATTTTTTTCTACAAGATGCAAAGCTTCAAGATAATAAGGGCGGGCTACTCTGTTTACAATAAAGCCTGGTGCATCATTGCATAATACCGGTATTTTTTGCATGGCTTTGCATACATCTATTAAGGTATTTGCTGTTGCATCTGAAGTAAATTTTCCTTTTACCACTTCTACCAGCTTCATAATATTGGCAGGGTTAAAAAAGTGCATCCCTGCTACCCTTTCGGGATGATCAATACGTTTTTGTATTTCAGTTATAGAAAGAGATGATGTATTGCTGGCCAAAATAGTTTGTGCATCGTTAATGCCTGCCAGCCGGGTAAAAATATTTTCTTTTGCTTCTAATTTTTCAACTATGGCTTCAATAATAAGTTGCGCTTTGCAATCTTCAATAGTAGAAGTATAAACTATTCGTTGCTCTATATTGGTTTTATCTTCGGCAGATATTTTTTGCTTTGTTACAAGAAAATCAAGATTGTGAAGTATGGTTGTTTTTGCATGGTCGAGCACCTTTTCATTTATATCAAACAATATTACATTAAACTGCTGTTGGGCTGCAGCCAATGCAATGCCATTGCCCATTGTACCTGCTCCGACAACACAAATATTTTTTATCATTTTTTTTTATTTATTGCAATCCCTAAAAAAATCAGCAGCATTATGGTTAATAATTTTTTTACAAATTATGATGCCCTATTAATGTTACAAAAATAAAAAACTGCCGGCACTTACCCATCTTTCTTTAAAAGCAGGAATACCGGCAGTATTAGCCCCAAAAAAAATTATTTAATTAGTCTTATCAGCTTCTGCTTTTGCATCGGCTTTCATTTTATCATTTGCAGTAATGGCAAATTCTACCCTGCGGTTAAGCGCCCTGTTTTCGGGAGTAGAGTTATCTACCTTTGGCTGAGACTCGCCATACCATTTTATTGTAAACCTTGATGTAGCTACCCCGGCAGCTTTTAAATAATCTCCTACAGCATTGGCACGCCTTTCAGAAAGTTTCATATTGTATGCATCAGTACCTACATTATCTGTATGGCCTTCTACTAAAATATTTGTTTCAGGATATTCGGCAAATATTTTTACCATTTTATCCAACGCAAGTTTTGAGTTTGCATTGATATCATATTTATTGGTAGCAAAGTACACACCTGCTTTGGTGCCATCAGGATTGTTTTCATCAAATGTTACATCAATCCCTTCTCCTACCCTTTCTACTTTTGCGCCAGGTATTTCTGTTTTAATTTTTTCTGCCTGACGGTCCATTTTATTACCAATTATACCGCCGGCTACTCCGCCAACAGCAGCGCCAATAATAGCGCCTAAAGCAGTGTTGTTTCCTTTGCCAATATTATTACCCAATATTCCACCAATAACCGCCCCGCCTGTAGCTCCTATTACTACTCCTTTATCCTGCTTACTGGCTCTTTTAGTAGCATCGCAACCAGCCAGTAAAAATGATATTGATGTTGTAAAAAATAATATTTTTTTGATGATGGTATTCATAATTTTTTATTTAGAGGTAAATAATCTCAACTGATTTTTTATACCAAATGATTTGTATAAAAAAGCTGGTGAGTAAGATTAATTTTTAATAAAATTGTAAATAAAGGAAGCCTGTTTGTTTTCAAATACAATATCGCTGCGTAGCTGCATACTGCTTTTATCAATATGTACAATGGTAAATCTAAAGCCGGAGCTATTAGCATCTATTTCTTTAAAATTTTTATCAAGCCTTTTAAATTGCAATAATTTTGGCTGCCCGTCGGCTTCATATATTGACCATCTGAAATCTCTTACCATTGCTGCACATTCATTTGCATTTTTAGAAATACTGTAACTACCAAGGCTGCTGTTATTGTTAAATACCCAGTTGCTTCCTACAAAACAATTAAAATCTACTTCATTAAATATTTCTGCTTTTATTTTTCCTGTGATTCCCTGGGTTACGATGGTTTGTAATTGCCAATGGCCATTGATTTCTTTACGATAATTACGAGCCTCTTTAGAAGTAGCGCAAGACGCAAAAATTAAAAGAGATATCATTAAAGAAAAAAGTAAATGTAATTTTTTCATATTCAAATAACTTTAGTGTGTAGGTAAAATTTCAATTATGATGCCAAAAAATTTTTAAAAGAAAAAGATTGGCAAGTTGCAATTGTTATATTAAAAAAAAGATTCACTCCTTTTTTTAAAAGTTTGCAACAAAAAAATTGAGCTTAAAAAAATTACAAAGCTGTGGTAAACTGGTTTAAAAAACGGATATCATTTTCACTAAATAAGCGAAGGTCTTTTATTTGATAGCTCAGCATGGTGATGCGCTCTATGCCCATGCCAAAAGCAAAGCCTGTATATTTATTACTATCAATGCCGCAATTATCCAATACATTGGGATGCACCATACCGCAACCCAAAATTTCTACCCAACCGGTTTTTTTGCAAACACTGCAACCTGTGCCGCCGCATATCAGGCAGCTAATATCCATTTCGGCGCTGGGCTCGGTAAATGGAAAATAAGAGGGGCGAAACCTTACTTTTACATCATTGCCAAACATTTCTTTTACAAAAAAATAAAGGGTTTGTTTAAGGTCGGCAAAAGATACATTCTCTGCTATGTACAACCCTTCTACCTGGTTAAAAAAACAATGTGCTCTTGCGCTGATGGTTTCATTGCGATATACACGGCCGGGGCAAATAATACGCAGAGGCAATTTTCCTTTTTCCATCTCTCTTATTTGCACACTGCTTGTATGTGTACGCAGCAGCCAGGCGGGGTTTTGGCTGATGTAGAAAGTATCCTGCATATCACGGGCAGGGTGGTTTTCTGGAAGGTTGAGCGCAGAAAAATTGTGCCAGTCATCTTCTATTTCGGGCCCTTCGGCCACGGCAAACCCAAGCTTATGAAAAATGGAAATTATTTTATTTTGAATAATACTAATGGGATGCCTGGCGCCCAATGGCAATGGGTAGCCGGGTAAAGAAGTATCAATAGTTTGGCCGGGAGTAAATGAGCCCGTACCAGCATTTGATGATAAGGATTCAAATTTTTGCTCCGTAAATATTTTAAATTCATTAAGCAACTGGCCGGCTTCCTTTTTTTTATCGGGGGCCACATTTTTCATTTCGCCCATTATTGTTTTTACCAGCCCCTTTGTACCCAGGTATTTTATTCTAAAAGCTTCTAATTCTTCTTTATTAGATGCAGTAGCAGCGCTTATCTCGGTTTTATATTGCTCTATTTGAGCAGCCAATTGTTCCATGCCGCAAAAGTAGTAAATATGAGCTGAATGAAAGGTGCAGAATGCAAAATTTACAGATTATAAGTAGAATAGCCGGATGTATCTATTGAAACCTTAGAGCAATTTAGCAAGAGATATCAACCGCTTTATGCCATCCTTTTGCCGGTAATGGCTAAACCGGTTATTTTTTGCAATTTTCTAAAAATAAATTTCCTACATCTGATTTTAAAATTAATTAACAAACTAATTTTGATAAATCATTTTGCAAAATTGTACCTTAACATTCTAAATTAAAACTCAACATGAACACCGGCCCGGGCAGCTATTTTGGCAGCTCTACATTTTTTAAAACATCTGTTATTACCCTTACTTTTAGCAGTATATATTTTTATAAATCAGACAAACCATTAGCATTTTTAAAACAACCAGTAGTAAAAGATGACAGTATTGCTGTGGTAAAAACACCTCCTGTTATTACAGCCCGTAAAAAGAAAACCATCTACCTCACTTTTGATGACGGGCCCAATAAAGGCACTCAAAAAGTAATGGATATATTAAATGCAGAAAAAATTCCGGCTACTCTTTTTATAGTAGGCCAACATGTATATGGCAGCCGGGAGCAAAGAAGTATTTATGACAGCCTATTAAACAATAACCTGATTGAAATAGCCAATCATAGCTATACCCATGCTTTTGAAAATAAGTTTGCAAAGTTTTACTCTTTTGAAAATGATGCCGTCAATGATTTTACAAGATGTGCAGACAGCCTTCATTTATCGGATAATATTGTAAGGCTACCGGGGCGTAATATTTGGCGTACAAAAAACCTGAGTATTACTGATATTAAAAACAGCACTGCTACTGCAGACAGTTTGCAAAAGAAAGGATACACTGCTATGGGCTGGGATTTGGAATGGCATTTTACCAACAATCAAAATTTGGTACAGAGCGATACTTTATTGCTAAGCCAGATAGACAGTGCATTTGCTCATAACAGAACCCGTACTCCCAACCAACTGGTACTGCTTGCGCACGATCGTACCTTTTGGAGCCCTGCTGATTCATCGGCCCTTCACAGGCTTGTGCAGGTATTAAAACAAAGAGATGAGTACAATTTTGAAACCATCAACAAATACCCAGGTATCGCAAACTGATATATAAATTATTTAATCTTTTCAGCTCCATTTATATTCCTTCCATTCATAAAAAGTATTGCCCTGTCCGGTATTTCAGCCTAACGGGGAAACGCCAGAAAGTTTAGAATGGCCTTGTTTTTATACAGTCAGCTTTTATTAATTGAAAAATTTAAGAGAGTCATTGTAGAAAACTTACAGCACTTAGCAAAGGATTACAAATAATACAAAATGGATTTGTGATAATGAGTAATCTCATACATTTAAAATAGCAAGTAAGAACCAGCCATAATTTAGAAGATGTACCATTAAGTTTTATGCGTTTTACATCACAGCAAATACGGAGTGTAATTATAAAGCGGGATTAGGTATTTTAATATTTAGCCCTTATCCATATTAGGTTATTCTTTATTTACTTTTTGTCTTGATACAAAAAGTAACAAAAAAATCAAGGCTGCATAAAAAAAGCTAAAAATTTGAATGTCCGCCTAAAATAAAATTAGCTCGGGCGATAGATTATATCCCGGCTACAGTGCGACTTACCAACCACCTGCTACATTTAGCATTTTCAGCATTAATTTTATTTTTTAACGGCTGCCATTCAAATTTTCTTTACGCTTTTTTTATGAGGCCCAAGCCTCGAGCCTCGCAAATTTGTTTTGTGTGCATACTACCTAATCCTGCAAATTATATTCATAACAAACCTATTCGAGCCGGTTTATGTAAAATGCAGATTAATATTATTTTCATCAGTAAACTTTTATCTCAATGGAATTGATAAATTTGAAATGTAGTCACATTATGGGTAGTAATGAATCTAAAGCCCATTGGTGTGAAAGCCCAGAATAGGGCAGTTTGTAAAAATAGAGAGTAAAAAAGGGGTTGGATTTTGAAACCATCAACAAATACCCAGGTATCGCAAACTGATATATATAAATTATTTAATCTTTAGCTAAAAAAACTTATGTGGAAGTGAATAGATAATTTTATACTTTTAACTTCTAAAAAAATTAAACACAATGGCACTATTTAAATCAGGCAACCCTGCCCTAAGTGAAAGTAAATTTAGGGATACC
>JAFDXD010000149.1 GCA_018268135.1 Bacteroidota bacterium | reverse complement strand
TGTCATTAATTTTATGGAACTTAGGGATATTGACTTAACAAAAGGTATTATGGAAAAGAACCGCAATGTCCCTTAGCCTATGCTGCAAAAAGCTATGCAAGGAGACATTGCGGAAAATAAAAAGACATATCCAAATGCAACACAACTAAGAGAAATATTAGACGCTGTTTATAAAAAATTTCCTTTACCGCCGGGCTATACTTATTAATGTCATGACAGAAATTTGCGAATTTAGAATAGTATATGAATTTGCACATTTGTTATTTAGAACAGATGAAGGAAAAGATTTAGGACAAATTTCCAAATCAATAAAAGTTGTAAGATTAACGAAAGAAGACCCGAGATTTTATCAAATCCCAATTATTGGAAATCAGATAAGAGAAAGATACAATAAAAGTTTTTTCTTTGGTTGGGGAATAATTAGAAAATATAGCAAGAAGGAATTAGAAGCGACCACCCTTTTACACTTGAAAATAAAAACTGTGTTTGAGCCAGCAGGTGAAGAATGCGGAACGATATACGATGAAACGGCAGTTTGTGAAGTATGCGGAGCAAACAGAAAACAATTAAGCCCATTGAATTTAAAACAAGGCTCTGTTCCGAAAAAAGATATAGCAAGAACGATAGCGGGAGAAGTAGTAGTATCAGAAAAGTTTGCAGCAGCTTGCAAACAAAGAGGATTAAAAGGGTTAGCGTTAGAGCCTATTATTTTTGATAAAGGAATGTCTAATTTTTTTCAGTTAACAGCTTTATCACAAATCGAGCTATCACATAACACAATTGCAGGTATCAATCCATTTGATTTATCAACAAGTAGTGAAGGGGAAATTTACAAATGCCCGAAAGGTCATACCATTGGCTTAAATCTTCTGTCAGAACCTTGCATCTTAAACAGCCAATCAATCGGAGAATATGACTTCTTTGCGAGCAAACAAAAGGTTAGTGTTAAACGTGGATTGCTACGGCCAGAACCGATTTATTTTTGTTCACAGGCTTTTAGAAAGATGATAGAAGAAGAAAAGCTAACCGGATTTGAATTTGAAATAGCAAACATTGAGTAAAGCAAAAGCCCGGCAAGTCCGGGCTTTTTTATTTTAATAGGCTTTGTAATTTATGTTTAGCGAAAAAAGCATCCATGAGAGCAAAGAGGTGTGAGCGTTCCCTTACTGGCGCAAGTGTTCCGTAGGATCACTTGTGACATATTTTGAAAACCGGTCTGTGACCGGGAGCATAAACTTTTCATTTGTTTATTATATTTCTACTATGTAAATAATTTTTTTTTCGCAATGTCGCTCTGTTTTTCCGCCTTTGTTAGTGTTCCTTCAATAATAAAAAAATTACCGCCCCGTCTGGTTTTTAAACCAACGGGGATGAATGAACTAAATAATATAATTTTATGTAGGTTGGTATTGTAAAGTGGAGAGCTTTTAAATGTACTGGTTCAGAGGTTGTGGTGCCCGTTGGTCTGGAAGCCCAGATGGGGGCGGTTTGTAAGTTTTTCGAACACCAAGGGCAAATGTATTTATCCTGTCATTAATTTTATGGAACTTAGGGATATTGACTTAACAAAAGGTATTATGGAAAAGAACCGCAATGTCCCTTATCCTATGCTGCAAAAAGCTATGCAAGGAGACATTGCGGAAAAAGAGAACAGCTGCGGCAGTGGAGATGTTGACTTAACAAAAGGTATTATGGAAAAGAACCGCAATGTCCCTTAGCCTATGCTGCAAAAAGCTATGCAAGGAGACATTGCGGAAAATAAAGGTCCTGTCGGCTGGGCAGTCTCTGGTGCATATTTTATTTCTCGTTTTTGGTGGGGAGATGATGATGACTAGGCTTTTTATGGAAAATGTTATTATATTTTATGAAATATTTTGAAACAATATTTAATCAATTTTATGTTTGGGCTTGTAAATATAATTTTGCAAATTCACCGCATTTGTCTGCAATGTATTTTTTAGGATTTAGTTTATTCTTTAATTTATGGAGTATTACTAATTTAATCAGACTGTTAATGGGGCTTAATTTTTTTCAATTTGAGAAATGTAAGTATATAATATTTATTGGTTTAGCGGTAATTACATTGGTAATTTATTTCTTATATATAAAAAATAAAAAATATTTGATAATTTATAAAGAGTATAGTTTAAAATCTAAATCTCTAAAAATAAAATTCAATTACATAACAATCGGATACATTTTTTTTTCAATTGTATTATTTTTTGGGGTTGCTTTTTTTGCTGGATTGCACAAAAGAGGAGTTTGGTAATGGCATCAGGTAATGTGCCAAACGTGTTGATAAATTTTAAAATGCTTTCACCATTAGCAGAAGTATTGCAGGCATAAATTTTTTCTCAACAGTAGCCGAAGGATTATATAATGAAAATGGCTGGCAGAATCATAATACTGCGGATGTTGTAATAAGCGGTGCGGAAACAGTTGCAACTTTTTTAGAAGTGTCGAATCCTGTAGGATGGGCCATTCTTGGGGTGGAAGCGTTATGGTTTGTAGGCAATGAAATATATAAGAATGAAAATGATGGTCATTCAATTACAGAGGATTTATTCGATTAAACGTATATCATGTATAGTTTTATTTTCTATTTTATTTACAGAGCAAAAAT